>JAOBWQ010000209.1 GCA_025463425.1 Ilumatobacteraceae bacterium
AGACCCTCGATGTGGTCGGTCTGCGCGAACTGGTCACCCCAGCCCGTGCCGCCATGGAGCCCGATGAAGAGCGGCACGGCACCCGACGGCAACGCCGAAGGGACATAGAGGCGGTAGGTGCGGTCGCGTCCGCCGAAGGAGAGCGATCCGTGCAGGACCGTCCCGACGGCGGCCACCGGAGGCGCCAATGCGACGGCCGTCGTGGACGGCATGGCCACGGTTTCCGGACTCGTGACCGGACTGGTGACTGGACTGGTGACCGGAGCGATCGTCGGGTCCACGGCGGCCTCGTCGGTCATCAGGGTCACGGCAGTCGCTGGGGTCTCCGCGGTCACGGCGGTCTCCGCGGTCACGGGCGCCGACGACGCTGCGGTGCTTGCGGTCGTCGGCGTCGCATCGTCGCCGACGCGACGCGATGTGCAGCTGACCAGAACGACGAGCACGATCAGGGGGAGCAGGGTCCGTGCAGTTGGCGACTTCGACATGCGGCCATCTTCACGGACGGTTGTGAGCGAGGTGTGATGGTCGGCGCGGGCCGGGCCCGGCCGGCATGGCAGCATGCACGGATGAGCGATCCCGTCGATCTCACCAGCTGCACCGCCACGGAGCTCGTCGCCCGGTTCAGGTCCGGAGACGCGTCGCCCGTCGAGGCGACGCAGGCCGTGCTCGACCGGATCGAGCGGGTCGAGCCGATGATCAACGCGTTCTCGTTGGTCGACGCCGAGTCGGCGTTGCGGGCAGCCCGCGACAGCGAGCAGCGCTGGCACGAACAACGCCCGCTCGGCGCGCTCGACGGTGTGCCGACCTTGATCAAGGACCTCATCCTCACCGCCGGCTGGCCGACCCTGCGCGGCAGCCACACCGTCGACGCGTCCCAACCCTGGGAGGTCGACGCGCCCGTCACGGCGCGCCTGCGCGAGGGCGGGGCCGTGCTGATCGGGAAGACGACGACCCCGGAGTTCGGCTGCAAGGCCGAGACGAACTCGGCGCGCACCGGCATCACGCGGAACCCGTGGGACGTGTCGAAGACGTCCGGCGGATCGTCCGGTGGCACGGCCGCTGCGGTGGCAGCCGGCCTCGGCACGATCGGCATCGGCACCGACGGCGCAGGATCCATCCGAATCCCGGCCGCGTTCTGCGGCAACGTCGGGTTCAAGCCGAGCTTCGGCCGCGTCCCGGCTTACCCGATGTCGCCCTTCGGCACGGTGTCGCACACCGGTCCACACACGATGGGCGTGCGCGACACAGCGACCATGATGAACGTGCTCGCTCAGCCGGACGCTCGCGATTGGACATCGCTGCCGCCGGCGGCGATCGACCACGCTGCCGGTCTCGAAGACGGCATCGCCGGACTCCGCGTCGCGTTCTCGCCGACGCTCGGCTACGCGACGAACGTGCATCCCGAGGTCGCTGACGCTGTCGCTGCGGCAGCAGCTGAGCTGGCAGCGGCCGGAGCCGACGTCGAGCAGGTCGATCCCGGGTTCGGTGATCCGTTGGACATCTCGACCGGGCTGTGGTTCACCGGTGCCTGGACGCTGTGGAACACGTTGAGCGCCGAGCAGCAGTCGAAGACCGATCCGGACTTCGCCGAGCAAGCCAGGCTCGGATCACTGATGACGAGCTTGGACGTTCAGCGATTGAACCTGCGCCGCGGCGAGCTGGGGTCGCTGATGCGTCAGTTCATGACGCGGTACGACCTCCTCGTGACGCCGTCGGTCGCGGTGCCTGCATTCGAGGCCGTGCCGGCCGGCCAGCGACCGATGACGCCGGAGTCGATGCTCGGCTGGACGCCGTTCTCGTACCCGTTCAACCTCACCCAGCAGCCGGCGTGCACCATTCCGTGCGGGCTGACCAGCAGCGGCCTCCCGATCGGCCTCCAGATCGTCGGCCCGATGTTCGCCGACGCGCTGGTCCTGCGCGCCGCGCGCGCGTACGAACAGCGCCGTCCGGTGCCGCGCCCGACGATGTAGTCGGTCTACGAGCCGACGCGGGTCTCACCGTCGATGCCGACGCTCTCGAGCACGTCGGTCGAGTCGTTGTGGCTGTGCGTGAAGCCCAGGGCGCGCTCGGTCGCGATCGTGTCGACGCTGCGGAACGCGAGGATGTACGCGCGTCGGTAGCCGGGGGTCATGTTTCCGCCGGAACCGTGCATGACCCGCTCGTTGTGCACGGTGCAGTCACCCCGGGCGATCGGCACGGTGATCACCTCGTCGCCGTCACGGAGCTCGGTGCCGAGCGCGTGCGAGGTGCCGCGACCGCCGAAGACCGGCGCATGCGGGCGCAGTGATGGCTCGTGGATCGTCTGCGGAACGAACCGCATGCAACCGTTCTCCTGTGTGGAGTGGTCGACGGCCAGCCACACGGTGGCGGTGCGCGTGTCGGGAGTGTCCGGCCAGTAAGCCATGTCCTGGTGCCAGGCGAAGATCGCGTCGTCCTTGTACGGCTGCTTGGCCAGCAGCTGGTCGTAGTCCAGCTCCATCCCGTCACCGCACAGCTGCCGGGCGATCGAGGCGCCGCGCTGCTCGACGATGTTGCCGACCCACGCCGGGTGGTACCGCCGGGGCAGCATCACGTTGACGATCGAGAAGTCCTTCGGGTCACGGCCGTAGTCGCCGGCCATGTCGCAGAAGTCGTTGCCCGGGACATCGATCTCGCGTCGCAGGAACCGGTCGTAGTCGACCTCGATCGAGGCGATCTCCTCCTCGGACAGCACACCCCGCAGGTGCACGAAACCCTGCTCGGCGAACTGGCGGCGGTGGTCGTCGGTGATCGGGTACTCCGCGTCGATCATGGTCCCTCCCGGGGCGTTCAGGTCAGCGCTCAGTATGTCGTTCACTGCGGGCCGCCGCGATCAGCGGATCATGATGGGTCCTCCGTCGCCCGACGGCGGGCCAGCATCGCCACAACCTCTTCGATCAACGCCACGGGCACGGGACCGGGCAGTGGGAGCCGGAGCGTGTCCTTGGTCGAGCGGTAGGGAGCCAGCTGCGGCTCGAGCGTGGGGTCGTCGGCCGGCACGGGGTACACGCCGATGTGGTGCTTCCAGCCCCCGACGTGCACCAGCGTGCGGTCACCGAGCCGGAACGCGGCGATGCCGTAGCTCATTGCCTCGGTCACTCCCGGCGCACCGCGGTGCACAGCGGCTCGGGCCGCCTCCAGCTCGGTCTGCACCGCGGCCGGAAACGATGCGATGTAGTCGTCCACGTTCTCGAACTTCTGTCCCACGGTCATCCCTCCCCGTCTCGTCGTCAAGGATTCGACGCTCCGCTCAGCACGTTCTCATCGGTCGCTCTTTCAGTCTCGCGAACTGTGCAACACCCTCCTGTCAGAGTGCACGCATGGCGACCATCATGTGCATGCCGAGCGAGATGGAGATCACCGAGCGACGGCTGGAGGGCGAGGTTGCGGTCGTCTGCGGTCACCTCAACGCCCTGCACACCCGGCTGGTCGATGTCGTGGCCGACGTGATCGCGACTCGCGCGTGGGAGGGTGCCGGCATCCACTCACCGGCGCAGTGGCTGGCCTGGCAGAGCGGGCTCTCGCCCGAGCGCGCTCGCCAGATCGTCGTGATCGCGGAGCGACGCGAGGAGCTACCGCTCACGATGGCAGCCTTCGGCGACGGGCTGCTCTCGGTCGATCAGGTCGCGGTCGTCGCCACACGCGCCCCGGCCCACAACGATCGCGAGGCGTGCGAACTGGCGCTATCGGCCACCGTGACCCAGCTGCGTCGCGCACTGTCCAAGCACTGCTTCCCGCCCGCACCGAAGCCAACGGACGATCGACGCGACGACGCCTCGACACCCGCATCGTCCCCCGAGCGCCGCGCCTCCGCCGGGTTCGGCGACGGCGACTTCTTCCTCCACGCGTGCGCCGACCCGGTCGACGGCGCGCTGATCATGCGCGCGCTGGCCGAGGCCAAGGATGCGTTGTTCAGGGGTGGCGACGCCGACACGACGTGGCTCGATTCGCTGGTCGAGGTCTGTCGCCGTTCGCTCGGCAGCATCGCGAGTCCGTCGCGGCGCGACCTGTACGGGGTGATCGTTCACCTCGATGGGGAGGGCGCGTGGATCCACAACGGACCCGCGATCCCGAAGGCGCTGGCCGACTACATCCTGTGCGACGGCCGGGTTCGTCCGCAGTGGTCCGAGGGTGGACTGCCGATCAACGTCGGCCGCCGGCGCCACATCGTGCCCAACCAGACCCGCATCGCGATCGAAGATCGCGACCGGATGTGCCGCCACCCCGCCTGCTCGTCGTCGATCGGGCTCGAGGTCCACCACGTCATCCACTGGAACGGACCGGGCCTCGGCGAGACGGTCACGTGGAACCTGTGCTGCCTGTGTGCCCGCCACCATCGCGCCCACCACCACGGCGAGTTCACCATCGTCGGCAACGCCGACGATCGCAACGGCCTCACGTTCCGCGACGCACGCGGCCGGGTCATCCAACCGTGTGGTCGGCCGGTCCCGCCGGGCGCCGACACTCCCCCATCACCGCGAAAACCGTACGCACACCCCACCGGCGAACGGTTCGACTATCGCTGGCTGTACTTCAAGCCGCCTCCGGCCGCCTGACGGATGCCGCGTCACCGTCTCGGATCACCGAGCTTCGCGAACGTCGGACTCACCAGAGGTCGTCGCGGAAGGTGAACAGGCGCGACGGCAGCTGCGTGTCGGGCGGCAAACGGACGACATGCTCGCAGCCGATCGCGAACGCTCCGGCACCCGGCGAGATCAGGTCGACGGACTCGCAACCGGCCTCGTCGAACCACGCCCGGATCGACGGCGTCAGGTCGGGCTCACGGCGATGCCTGGTCCAGATCACGGTCGATCCGGTCGTGCCCAGCCGCGGTGCCGTCATCACCGTGCGCCGCACGTCGTCATCCGACACGTTGCCGAAGATCCCCGCCAACAGCACCAGATCGGCGGGCACGGCGTCGGCGAACGAATCGACATCACCCGCATCTGTGCACCGGACCTCGACTGCCGCACCGACCGACACGCCTGCCGGCAGTCCTGCCGATGAGATGTTCGAAGCCGCATCGGCTGCGAGCTGCGGGTCGAGCTCGACGACGCATCCGACGACGTCGGCTCGGCGTGGATGGTCGGCCACCGCACCGGCCAGGTCGCGGGCGTCGCCGGCGCACAGTGAGAGGACCCGGATCGGACCGGGGGCCGCGACGTCGAGGCATCGACGGATCAGCGCAACGACGTGGTCCAATCGGTTCGACAGCGAGCTCTGCGGATCGTCGTAGCCGCGGTGCCACTCCTGCCAGTCGCGAGCCATCCGCGGCCTCGGTCAGCGGGCTCGGCTGTCGAACGCCCGCCACGGGGTCAGTCCCGTGAAGCCGTCGAGGATCCAGCCCGTGACATCGACGAGCACATCCATCTCCGTGCTGGCGTGGATGCACACCGCGCCGCCGGCACCCGGCGCGACGATCGTGGTGTTCGACACGGCCCGGTCCTTGACCACGTTCAGCGTCGATGCATCGGTCGGCGCGCCGCACGGGTAGGCAACGACGAAGCCGGCATCGGCGGGCGAGGCCGACGTGATGTTCAACACGGCAGCGGCGGCAGCGCTTGGAGCACCGGCCACCCCCACGACCGGCACGACCAGATCGGTGCCCGCAGCGAGTCGCTGCGTCGCGCGGGTGTCCGCCAACCGGGTCGGCGTCGTTGCCGTCACCGGGGCGCCGGCCGGGAAGTAGCCGAACACGTCGACGATGACACTGGCCGGCGTGTTGGTGGTGACGCAGATCGTGCCGTCCGCGGCGGGCTTGACGATCGCGAAGTTCGGTGTCGCGGTGCCGGCGATGAAGTTGACGAGTGCGATCGGCACCGCGGGTGGATCGTCGCACGGTGCCGCCGTTGCGTACCCGGCGATGCTGTTGTCGACGATCGTCACGTTGACCGCCACGGCCGCAGCATCCACCGGCACCCCGGCCACACCAACGACCGGCACCACCAACGCGGTGACAGCCGGATGGATCGGCCCACCCGCCGCGCGGGTGTCGACGACGCGCGTCGGCGCGATCGTGCGGTAGCTGCTGGTGGCTCCGAAGTACCCCTGCACGTCGACGATCACCTGGGTGCGTTGACTGTTGAAGACGCAGACCTTGCCGTCGGCCCCGACGTTGACGATCGCCGACACCGCCACCGTCTGGCCGCCCGCGAAGTTGAGGTTGGAGGTCGCAGGCCGGTCGACACCGCATGCGTACGCGGTCACGAACCCCGGAGCTGCGGGAGCGGTCACCGTCAGGTTCACGGCAACGGCCTTCGCATCGGCCGGCACGCCCCGGAGGCCGGCGACCTGCACCTGGGTCGTGGATCCCGCGTCGAGTTGCGTTGCCACGTTGCGCACGACGGCTGCGATGGTGGCGCTGTAGAGCGCGGCGCCGGTCTGGTTGAGGTGGATCGCGTCGTAGGTCAACCCGGGCTGGTCCGCAGCAGCGGCCCAGTCGGCCAGGCTGAGGTCGGCGTGACGGCCCAGCGCCGCGCGCAGGTGTTCGTTCACCGTCGGGAAGTACCAGTAGTACGGCTGCACGGCTCGCCAGGCGCTGGGCGTGACGAACTGCTCCTTCACCTCGCGCAACGTCACCCAGATGATGTGCTTGGCGCCCGCCTGCTCGAGCGCGGCGATGATGCTGTCCACGCTGCGGTCGAAGCGGGCCGGGTCCCAGTACGGGTAGTTGTAGCCGCCGGCGACGACCGCGATGTCGCCGAACACGTCGGGCGCGGTGGCCATCCGTTGGCGTACCCACTTCGACTCCAGCTGCTCGACGAACAGCGCCGGCGTGCCGTCGAGGGTGACCTGGTACTCGGGCAGCGTGCGTTGGATCACACCCGCTGCGCCGAGCCCGACCGAGTCCGACACCATGTACACACGGTGATCAGCCGGCACAGCCTCCGGTCGCGGTGCGGCGGTCGGGGCGGCCGCCGCCGAAGCCGAAGCCGAAACCGAAACCGAAACCCAAGGTGCGAACACGACGATCGCACCGGCGACCACCATCGAGATCGCTGTCGACAAACTCCGGAAGCTCGCCGTCCCTGCTCTCATCGACCCTCGTCGCTGTCCGTGCACCCGCGCCCTGCCCTTCGTCCGCCGACCATGTTGGCACGCGTCAGCGGTGTTCGGGATCCGGAGCGAAGAACGGGAGCGTGATCTCCGGGCTGATCTCGTGGAACTCGACGCACACCCGCAGCCCGTCGGAGATCTCGGCGTGATCCAACCCGACCAACGCCGTGAGCAGGTCGTAGCCCTCGTCGAGGCGCACGATCGCCGGGGCGTAGGGCACCTCGAACGCCGGCGTCTGCGGCCGCCAGATCACCGTCCACGAGAACACTTCGCCACGCCCGGCACTCCGCGTCCACGTCAGATCACGACTGCGGCACTTTCGACAGACCAGCCCGGGCCCGAAGTTCGCTGCCCCGCACGCGTCGCATCGTTGGAAGCGCAGCTCGCCGAGCCTGGTTCCCTCCCAGTACGGCACCGATTCGGGGCCGATGCGCGGTACGGGGATGCCGAGCAGTCGCGGTTCGAGGCGGCTCATGGCCGTTCCACCCCGAGCAGCATCAGATCGTTGAACAACGCGCCCGAGCCTCCGTTGGAGCACAGCGCGACCTCGGCTCCGGCGACCTGCATCGTGGAGCACGCGCCGCGGAGCTGCTCGACACCGCGGATCACGCGTTGGATCTGCTGGGTGCTGATGCCCGCGTGGCTGAACGACATCGTCCCGCCGTCGGTGGTGATCGGCCATCGACCGCCGGGCCCGATCGCTCCGTCCATCACCAGCTGTCCGCCCTCACCCTCGCCGCAGAACCCGAATGCTTCGAGCTGGCGGATGATCTCGAACGAGAACGGATCGTAGAACTCGCAGACGTCGACATCGTCGGGCCCGAGCCCGGACTGACGCCACACCGTCTGCGCGGCTCGGCGGCCGACGTATCCGGCGGGCACGTCGTCGCCGGACCCGCGCAGGTCCCACGACGGCGCCTGGCTGTAGGCGGCGCCGAAGCTGTCCGACGCCGAGCCGAGGATGTGCACGGGGCGTTGGGCGAGGTCCGCAGCCCGGTCGGCGCGGGTGAGCACCATCGCGCAGCCGCCTTCGCTCGTGGTCGAGCAGTCGAGGAGGTGGAACGGGTCGGCGATCATCGGCGAGGCGAGGATGTCGGACGCGGTGAACGGGCCGCGACCTGAGTAGACCGCTCCTGGGTGCACGTGACCGTTGTTGCGGATCGTCGCCGCGACCGTCGCCAACTGCTCCGGCGTGGTGCCGTGGGTGATCATGTGCCGTCGGGCCATCAAGGCGAACTCGGCCGCGGTGAACAGTCCGTAGGCGACGACGAGCTCGTTGGTCGGCCGGGTCCACGGAGCCGTCGCCCCGTCGTCGAGCAGCATCCCGACGCCCGCCGCAGTCACCACCACGGTGGTCGCCTCGCCCGTCGTGATCAAATGCGCGGCGTCGCGGATGGCCGGGATCCCGAGGTTCGAGAACGCTCGCGTCACCGGCCCCAGCCCGAGGTCGTAGGTCAGCTCGGCCGGACCCTGGCCGACGAGTGCATCGATCGAGCCGACGTCGACACCGGCGTCCGCACATGCACCAAACACGGCCTCGACGAGCAGCGAGTGCATCGTCTCACCCGGCAGCCGACGAGCCTGGCGGGTGTTGTAGATCCCGGCGATGGCGACCTCGTGATACGGATGCGGCCCGCGGTTCCGATCAGCTCCCACGCCTCGAAGCTACTCGGGGCCGGGTCGCCGCAACGGTTCGAAACCTTGGCCGATCCGGGAGGCGACGGCGCGCGAGTTCAGTGGAGGGTCAGCGTGATCGACCCGGCCGGATCGGCCCGGAACGACCCGCTGCCCTGCGCATCCTTGAGGTCCGCCGTGCCGGACACGACCGTGAGATCTGCGACTGCAGCGCCATCCTCGAACCGACCGACGTGCTGCAGCACGAGGCTGCCGTGGCGGCCGGCTACCACACCCCGGATGCGCTCGATGCCGACGAAGGTCGCACTCTTGTCCGGCGCGTAGACCATCAGCCATTCCGTGGTCGATGTCCCGTCCACATCGCCCGAGTACTCCTTGGTCACGGTGGCCCGGGTCAGCTTGGCGACCCCGACACCTTCGTCGAAGGGCTGCTCGTCCCAGTTGCTGACGGTGAACTCGGCCTTGATCTGGTTGCTCATCGGATGCTCCTTGGCGATCGTCGCGACCGGAAGGGTCCCCCGTCGCGCGCCATATGAGTACCCAGAACGCGCAGAGGGGCGACATGCTCGAACCGTGCCGTCACCTGCAGAGGCCCGGCCCCGTAACACCGTGTCGATCGTCCCAGCCCGAGTCCTGCGGCGGGTCAGCCCTGCTGCGGCACTCCGAGACGATCAGCGATGAGTGGTGGCACTCGGCTCGCCACGGCCTTGCCCCGTCGCTTGGAGCCACCCAGCGACTGCACGCGCGCCGTCACCGCGGCGGTGATCCCTTCCGGGTTGAGCACCGCGGTCACGAGCACGGCGACGCCGCTGATGAGCAGGTAGTACTTCCCCAACGAGAGCTTTTCGCCGGCGAACGTGGCGAGCAGCCCGCCATTGATGAGGATGCCACCCACGAACGCACCACTCACGGACGTGATCCCGGCGAGGTACGCGGTCGCCAACAACGAGATGCCGACGTAGACCGTGAACGACTGTGCCGACAGCGAGCTCTGCGAGTACCCGGTCATCGCGCCGCCGACGCCGGCGATGAACGATGAGATCGCGAACGCGCCCACCTTCACCTTGACGACGTCGATGCCGATAGCGGCCGCAGCCCGTTCGTTCGAGCGGACCGCGAGCATGCGGCGCCCCAATGACGAGCGGCGGATGTTGCCGACCATCAGCGCGAGCAACCCGACGACGACGAGGCACGTCACCCCGAAGGCGATGCTCGGCTGGGCGTCGCCGGTACGAGCGCCGAGATCGAGGCCGAGGAACGACGCATCGGGCACCTTGGCGCCGAGTTCACCGCCGGCAATCGTCGGGTTCTTGAACACGACCTGCTCGACGGCGATCGCACCCGCCAGCGTGACGACGGCGAGTTGGACACCTCGCACCCGCAGCGCGGGGATGCCGACGACGCAGCCGACGACGGCAGCGCACGCAGCTGCCAGGAGTGGAGCCAAGGGAAACGGCACGCCGTGGCCGTCGGCCAATCGGGAGAGCAGGAACCCGCCAGTGCCCGCAAACGCCGCTTGGGCGAGCGAGATCTGCCCCACGTAGCCGACGAGCACGACGAGCGAGAGCAGGAGGATCACGCCGATGAACGTCTGCACGAGTGCCAGCCGGTAAGCACCCTGCAGCACGAGCAGCGCGCCAAGACCGGCACCGAGCCAGACGAAGGTGGTGCGCGGCCGGTCGGCTGTGCGCAGCGACCGCATCGGCTCCGCTCCCGCGGCCGCGCCACGGACAGGCAATCGCCGCCCGGCGATGAACAGCGCGAGCACGATCGCGACGAACGGCACGAGGTCGACCGCGCCCGAACGAGCCCATTCGGGGAACCACTTCTTCGTGGTGAGGAACAGCAGCTCGGACTGCGTCATGCCGAGCGCCAGGCCGCCGATCGTCGCCAGAGAGACCAACGTCAGCCGACCGATCAGCGCGGCCGCGAGCGCGGGGACGATGAACAGCGTGAACTTGACCGGGTCGAGGCTGGTGATCGGGGCGATGAGGATTCCGAACAAGCCGGCGAGCACGGATGACGCGGCCCAGCACGCGGCCGCGTAGCGCTTCGGGCGCAGCCCGATCAGCTGTGCCCCACGGTCGCTCTCTGCGGCCGCGCGGGTCGCCAAGCCGAACCAGCTGAACCGGAACAGCCCCCAGACGATCACTGCCATCCCGACCGTGATCGCCGCGAGGAAGAGGCGGTCACGCGGTACGGCAGTGCCGAAGACGTGGACCGGCTGCGCAGGCAGGAGGCCGCCGGGCTGGCGGCCGTAGCCGACACCGAACTGGGCGATGACGAGCGCCTGGAGCACGAGCATCAGGCCAACCGAGGCGACGACCTTCGCCAACGCAGGCGCATGCCGCAGCGGGTGGAACACGAGCTGGTGGATGGCGAGTCCGAGGCCAGCGGTGAGGGTCAGCACGATCGCCATCGCCGGAACGATGGCGAGGCCGTCGGCGATGTGCACCGTGTGAGGCAGGCCGATCCACGGAAGCACCAAGTTGCCGGTCTTCCTGAGTTCGTCGTACTGGTATGCGGCGATCATCGCCACCGCGCCGTGCGAGAGGTTCAGCACACCGGATGCCTTGAACTGCACCACGAGGCCGAGGGCGAGACCGGCATAGATCGTCCCGGCACCGATGCCGAGGACGAGGAACACGAAGTACTGGGTCATGCCGTCACGCTCGTCCCGAGGTACGAGTCGGCGAGCAGGTCGGTCTGCTGCCGTAGTTGCGCCGCCGAACCGGAGACCGTGATCGAGCCCTGGCGGAGCACGTAGCCACGGTCGATGACGTCGAGTGCAAGGCGTACGTGTTGCTCGACGAGCAGCACCGCGACATCGCTCTCGTCGGCGAGCGCCCGCACGGCGAGCAAGAGGTCGCGCACGATCATCGGCGCCAGCCCGAGGCTGAGCTCGTCGATCAGCAGGACGCGGGGACGCATGACGAGGGCACGGGCGATCGCGACCATCTGCTGCTCGCCGCCGGAGAGCACGCCGACGGCGCGCCGTCGCAACGGCTCGAGCGCCGGGAATCGGGCGAACGCGACGTCCACATCGCCGCCCACCCGCCGCGCGGCGACGCGGAGGTTCTCGACCACGGACAACTGACTGAACAGGCAGCGGTCCTCGGGCACGAGGGCAAGGCCACGGCGGACGACCTCCGATGCGGGGAGTCGGGTCAGAGGCTGGCCATCGAGGTGGACCGTGCCCGCCGTTGGACGGATCAGCCCGGCGATCGCGGCGAGCGTCGTCGTCTTGCCTGCACCGTTCGCGCCGAACAGCGAGACGACCTCACCCGGGCCGACGGAGATGTCGACGCCGCGAACTAGAGCGGCGCCCTCGTAACCGGCGACGAGCCCGCGAACATCGAGACGGGCCGCCGGCAGATCCGTCACGGCGTTGCTCCGAGGTAGGCGTCGATGACTGCCGGATCGGAACGGATCGCGTCGGGTGTGCCCGAGGCGATGATCCGACCGAAGTCGAGGACGTAGACGCGATCGCACACCTCGAGCACGAGATCCATGTCGTGGTCGACCAGCAGGACTCCGATCCCTCTGGCTCGTACCGAGCGGAGCAGGCCGGCAAGTTCCGCTGTCTCGGTGGTGTCGAGTCCGGCAGCGGGCTCGTCGAGGAGCACCACCCGCGGCCGGGTGACGAGCGCACGGGCGAGGTCGAGGAGCTTGCGCTGGCCGTAGGAGAGATCGTCCGGGTATCGATCGGCGACGGCACCGAGCCCGAGCTCGTCGAGCACCCATCCCATGTCGGGCCGCGCTCCCCGACGTGGCAGGACGAGGTCGAGCAGGGCCCTCCCGAGCCCGCCCGACTCGGTGGCGGCGAGCAAGTGCTCGGTCACCGTGAGCGGGGCGAAGGTCTCGGCCGATTGAAAGGTGCGCACGAGGCCACGTCGGGCACGCTTGTCCGCAGCGAGCCGTTGCACTTCCTGGCCGTCGAGGATCACCTGTCCGATGGCAGGCAGGAAGCCGCTGACCGCGTCGATGAACGTCGTCTTGCCGGCGCCGTTCGGACCGATCAGCCCGACCACCTCCGCCGTGCCGACCTCGAGGTCGACACGACGGAGAGCCTGGACGCCGCCGAACGCCACACTCAGGCCAACGGCTCGAAGCAAGGCCACATCATTGGTCGGTGCGACGTCCCCAGCGTCCATGGTGCTCACCCGAGGAGCGACGGACCGAACAGGAACGTCGGGCTGACCTGCTTGAACTTGCCGCCTTCGGCGTGGAGCATGAGGACGTTGGCTCCGCACACGCTCGGCGCCAGGGACGTGAGCTCGCCGGCGCAGCCGTAGGTGTCGGCCATGTACGCCGGCTCGTCCTTCGATGCCTCGAGCGCGGAGCGCACGCTGTCGCTGGTGATGCTGTCCGGGCCGATCTGGTCGAGGATCGCGTGCAGGTTCATGATCCCGGCGAACACGAAGGCGGTGAACACGCCGAGCGAGCTGTCCGGCGAGTACTTGCCCATCGCCGCGACGTACGCCTCGACCTCCGCCTTGGGGCGGTCGGGGGCCAGCGTCAGATCGTCGGGGCTGTACGTGTCGCTCATCGCGTAGACACCCTCGGCCGCGGTGCCGGAGTCACGTAGGAAGTCGCCGCAGCTGCCGGCGATGACCATGCCCTTGTAGCCCAGCTGCGAGCTGGCGTTGACGAGCTTCGTGCAGTCGGCGTCGCCGATGAAGGAGATCAGCACGTCGGGGTTGTCGGCGATCGCTGCGGCGACCGTGGTGCTGAGGTCCGGGGTGCCGTAGTCGAACTCGACGGTGCTGACCTCCGCACCCGTCGCTTCCATCGCCGGCTTGATGTACGCCTCCGTTGCAGCCTTGGCGGACGGCAGCGAGTAGCTGATGATCGTGACCTTCTTCGGGTGCACCTGGTCGCGGAGGTAGATGCCGGCACCGAGGCCGTACGCCACTTGGCTGCCGGAGAAGAAGTAGCCGCTCTGGTAGTCGGGCGCGGTGAAGGGGTGTTGGCCGACGAACGGAATGCCGGCCTGGTCGAGGATCGGGTGCAGCGCGGCGTTGCCGAAGTCGAGACCCTGGAACACGACCGGCACCTTGTCGGTCACGAACTGGTTGGCGCACTTGGCGGAGGTGTCCGGGCTGCCGTCGGCGCTGCAGATGTCCAATGCGAGCGGGCGCCCACCGACGCCACCGAGCGACTCGTTGATGTAGGCGACGGCTGCCTTCGCGGCCTCACCCATCTGCGGTTGGGCGAGCGGGCCGTCCAGCATGCTGATGAAGCCGATCGTCACCGGCTCGCCCGATGCCGGCGCGATCACCTTGGTGGTCGTCGTGGCGGGCGCCTCGGTCGTGGTCGGTGCGTCGGTGGTTGGCGCGTCAGTGGTGACCGCGTCGGTCTCGGCGACGGTCGTCTCGGCCGCCTCCGTCGTTGCCGGCGTAGCAGTCGTGGCGGCAGCGGCGGTCGTCGGCGCGGCCGTCGTTGCGGCTGCAGCCGAGGTGGTCGGTGCGGCCGCTTTGTCGCTGCCGCAGGCGGCCGCGATCAGCGAGCCGACAGCGAGTGCCGTGACGAGTCCGCGCCGATTGAACGCATGCGTCGTCGATCGTCGCGTCATGCCGACCGCGTCAAACTTGTTGTGATCCATCGGAGCCCCCTAGGCAAGAAGTGTGAGTACCGCCGCGGCAACGAGTTGCAGAAACGGTATGGATCCATACTACCATGTCCCATGATGGATGTCACGGAGGTTTTCCCTTGAGTAAGGTCCGCCCGATGCCAGCGGCTCCGCGTCACAGCCCCGACGATCAGCTGGAGTTCGTGCTCCACGCGGTGAGTCGTTCGCTGGCGCGCCGCTACAACGACGCCTTCCGCAAGGTCGGCCTGTCGCAGAGCCAGGCTGGCGTGCTGCTCCAGGTCGACTGGGCCGGCGCCCACACCCAGACGGAGATCGCTCGTCGGCTCGGCA
Source organism: Ilumatobacteraceae bacterium (assembly GCA_025463425.1). GTDB lineage: Bacteria > Actinomycetota > Acidimicrobiia > Acidimicrobiales > Ilumatobacteraceae > WLMZ01. The sequence continues at coordinate 14,633 of JAOBWQ010000209.1, forward strand.
TCCAGAAGGCTGCCGCCGGCGCGGTGATCATCGATCTCGAGGAGCGCGGCTGGCTGAAGCGCCGTCGCAACGCGACCGATGCGCGCATGATCGAGGTGACGTTGACGGCGAGCGGGCGACGCAAGGTCGATCTGATCAACGAATTCGTCTCCCGCCTCGGGCCAGAGCTGCGTGCCGGGATCGACGATGACGCGATGCACCAGGCGATGACCGTGCTGGCCCAGCTGCGCACCAACCTCGAAGCCATGGAGGCAGCCGAGGGGTAGCGGCCGGGCTCGCGGCGGCATCAGGATGGCGCTGATGCCGTCTCGTAGAACTGGCGAGCCCACTTGCGCATCACGCCGATCGGGCCGTCACCGGCGACGAGCGGCGGCCGGTCTCGGTACACCTTGTGTCCCCAGATGACGACGTCGAGCGAGGTGTTCTTCGAGATCAGCTCGATGATCGATCGGCCCTTGGCCGACAGCTCCGTGGCACCGTCGCCCTCATGGATCAGGAACAGCAGCCGCATGTCGACGTACTGCTCGTCGATCGGCGTCGACGCGACGAGAAACCGGTACTTCAGCGGTGCATCGACGTCCAGCCAGGCCAGTCCGAGGCCGTAGACGTTGTGCCTGAGCGCGTACGTGTCGTCGCCCATCACCTGCCGGTACACGTGGTCGTCGATGGTGACCTTGGCCTCAGGGATCGCGCGCAGTCCGTGCACCGACACGAAGTGCGTCGTGTCGGGGATGTTCTCGGTCAGGTCCTGGACGTGCACGCGCACGTTCCACGATCGCGTCTCGTAGCCGACCCAACCGGGGGCGCCCCACTCCGAGCGCTCGGGCACGTGCCACGACGGAGCGGTCCCGACCTCACTGAAGTGCACCAGCACCAACCCGCTGACCTCCTCGACCGGCCAGCAGGCCATGCCCGCGTCGGGCAGGCCCGGCGTCGTCTTGTAGGGGATGTCGTCGACCCGTCCTGACGAGTCGAATCGCCACGAATGGAACGGGCAACGGATGCCCTCGCCTTCCACCGTTCCGCCGTATCCGAGGTGGGCCCCGATGTGGGGGCAGTGGGCGTCGAGCAGCACCGGCTTGCCGCCGGCAGTGCGGAACAGGACGAAGTCGCGTCCGAAGTAGCGCAGTGGCATGACGTCGCCCGGCGCAAGCGAGGCCGACTCGGTGAGCAGGTACCAGCCCGTCGGGTAGGGCGTGAACGGGTACCGGTACACGTCGGTGCTCACGGGGGTCCTCTCAGAGTTCATGGAGATCGACATCAGCCGATGCCCCTCGTGTGGCCGGTCCAATAGGGTTCGCGCAGGACGCGACGGAGCACTTTGCCGGACGGGTTGCGCGGCAGTTCATCGGCGAAGTCGACCGACTTCGGGAGCTTGTAGCCGGCGAGGTGCTCGCGGGTCGCCGCGATGATCTCTGCGCCGGTCGTCTTGCAACCGGCCGGCTTGACGACGATTGCCTTGACGGCCTCGCCCCACGTCTCGTCGGGCACACCGATGACGGCGACATCGGTGACGGCCGGGTGCTTCATCAACGCGTTCTCGACCTCGGCCGGATAGACGTTCTCGGCGCCGCTGACGATCATGTCGTTGACCCGATCCTTCAAGAAGATGTAGCCGTCTGGATCGCGGTAGCCGGCGTCGCCGGTACGCAGCCAACCTTCGGGCGTGATCGTCGCCGCGGTGGCCTCCGGGTTGTGCCAGTAGCCGGGCATGTTCTGGGGAGCGCGGACCCACAGCTCACCGAGGTCTCCCTCGGCGACGTCGATGCCGGTGTCCGGCTCGACGATGCGGATCTCCACCCAGGGGAACGCCTTGCCGCAGGAGCGGAGGAGGTGCGGCCGGTTCTCCGGGTCGTGATCGGCACCGTCGAGTTGGGCGACTCCGCCGGCGGTCTCGGTGAGGCCGTAGATCTGCATGAACTGGCAGCCGAACATCGCGGTCGCCTTGGCGAGCACGGTCTCGGTGATCGGCGAGCCGCCGTAGACCATCGCCCGCAGCGAGCTGAAGTCCGTGCTGTCAGCGCCGGGCGTGAGCATCATGAACTGGATCACCGAGGGCGGCAGGACGATGTTGGTGACACCGAACTCGGGGATCACCTCGAGGATGCGAACCGGGTCGACGTCGCGCAGCAGCACCAGCCGACATCCGACGGCGAGGCCGAGCAGGGACCAACCGGACCCCGCGAAGTGGAACATCGGCATCATCGCCAGGCTCACCGACGCCTCGTCGATCAACCACCGATCGAGTGCCGAGAACGCAGCGAAGAAGCCCTGTTGGGTCATCATCGCACCCTTCGGGAGGCCCGTCGTTCCCGAGGTGAAGATCAGGAAGGCGATGTCCTCGGGCGCCGTCGGCACGGCTGGATCGTCCTCGGGTTCGTCACCGATCCAGTCCTCGTAGCTCGGCCAGTGCGGGTGACCGCTGCACGCCGGATCGGCGACCGTGCCGCCTTCGATGACGACGATGGTCGTGACGGTCGTCAACTCGCTCTCGATGCTCTCGATGTGCGGCACGAAGTCGGGACCGATCACGAGCACCTTCACCTGCGCGTCGTTGATGATGTGCAACATCTCCCGCGCGGTGAGGCGCCAGTTCACGCCGACGTTGATGGCATTGAGCTTGGCGATGCCGAACGCGACCTCGAAGTACTCGGGTCCGTTCTTGTCGATGAACCCCACTCGGTCCTGGGCCTCGACGCCGGCCGCGCGCAGCGCGTTGGCGACCTTGTTCGACCGACGGTCGATCTCGCCGTACGTGATCGAACGGCCTTCGTACTCGACCGCGATCCGGTCGGCGCGGTCCGTGCCACGCGTCCGGATGATGTCTCCAACAGACGACTGCATTCGATGATCGTATGGGTCCATACTATTTCTGTCAACCCCTTGCCATTCGTATGGTTCCACACTACTGTTCCCCGTCGTGTGCTCCTTCCCGCGTGATGTCGACGTGGTCGACACGATGATCTGGTTCCCCGCGGTGAAGTCCGCACCGAGGTACGAGATGCTGCAGGGCGCGCTCGGCCAGCACGCGACAGACGCAGCCGCATCGCCGGTCTCGTATCTGTTCCGCGACGGGCCATCGCTCCCGGATGGCAGCGATCCCATTGCCTGCACGATCGAGAAGATGGACACGTTCAACATCGGTCGCGCCGTCGTCGACGTGGATCTCGACCCCGCCGGAGCAGCCGCGCTCGCGCGTCACCCCGACCGGTTCATCGGCTCGGTCGCGGTGGACCCGAACCACGGCATGGACGCCGTCCGCAAGATCGAGGCGATGCATCGAGAGCTCGGCATCCGCGGTGTCTCGCTCGCTCCGGCGATGCTCTCTCCACAGGTGCCGATCGATGACCGGCGGATGTACCCCGTCTACGCGAAGTGTGTGGAGCTCGACCTGCCGGTGTTCATCACCGTGGGCGTTCCCGGTCCACGCGTCCCGATGGCGCCGCAACGGGTCGAGCTGCTCGACGAGGTCTGCTGGTTCTTCCCCGAGCTGCGCATCGTCATGCGTCACGGTGCCGAGCCATGGGACGACCTCGCCGTCAAGCTGATGCTGAAGTGGCCCAACCTCTACTACTCGACGAGCGCGTTCGCGCCGAAGCGCTACCCGCGGTCGATCGTCGAGTACGCCAACACGCGCGGCGCCGACAAGGTGATGTTCGCCGGCTACTACTCCGCTGGTCTGACGTGGGAGCGGATCTTCGCCGAGCTGGCGGACGTGCCATTCCGGGACGAGGTCTGGCCGCGGTTCCTTCGAGACAACGCGCTTCGCGTTCTGGGACTGGAGACGTGACGATGGATGTGTGCATCAGCACCGTTGATGTCGGGCTCGATGTTGGGTTCGATGTCGACGAGTGGCTCGACGCCCATTGGGACCCCGATCTCACGGTCGAGGAGTGGTGGCAAGTCCTGGCCCGAGCGGGCTTGAGCCATCCCGCGTTGCCCGCTCCCTGGGGCCGCGGCTGGTCCGTGCCCGAGGTGACCCGACTGGTCGAAGCGATGGTGGCACGCGGCGCGCTCGGGCCGCCGTTGGGCATGGGCCTGGTGATGGGCGTGCCGACGTTGCTCACACACGCCGCCCCCACTCTGCGCGACGCACTCGTGCCGCGGATCCTGAACGGCCAGGACGGCTGGTGCCAGCTGTTCTCCGAGCCCGGCGCCGGATCGGACCTGGCGAGCATCCAGACGCGGGCCGAACGCGACGGCGACGAGTGGGTGATCACCGGGCAGAAGGTGTGGACGTCGCTCGGACAGTGGGCGGACTATGGGATGCTCCTCGCTCGCACCGACGCCGAGGCGCCCAAGCATCAGGGCATCACCTACTTCGCGCTGCCGATGCGCCAGCCCGGGGTCACGGTTCGCCCCCTACGCGAGATGTCGGGCCGGGCCATGTTCAACGAGGTCTTCCTCGACGAGGCTCGCGTCCGCGTCGACCACGTCGTCGGAGACGTCGGGGGCGGCTGGCGGGTCGCCAACACGACGCTCAACTTCGAGCGCGGCGGCATCGGTGGCGGCAACAACTTCGCACCGAGCGGCGCCGTGCCGGGGACGATCGCGGGACACCTCGAGCGCCGAGCCGGTTCGTTCGCCGACACGCCCCCACCGGTTGGCGACGAGGTCGTCGGACTCGAGCAGTTCCAGTCGTTCGTCGGGCTGGCACGCGCGAACGGGGCGATCGCCGACGCATCGATCCGCCAAGACCTGATGCGTTTGCGCTCTGCGCTGATGATCCAGTCGTGGCACGTCGCCAGGATGCAAGCAGGTGGGGCGACGACCGGTGGCGAGGGGAACATGGCCAAGCTCCGCAACTCCGACATCACCCGGATGGCGCGAGACGTCGGATGCCGCATCCTCGGACCGCACGCAATGGTCACCGGTGCTGACAGTGCCAGCGGTGGTGAGATCCAGGCGCTGACGGTCCTGTCGCCCGCACCATCGATCTACGGCGGCACCGATCAGGTGCAACGCAACATCATCGGCGAGCGCGTGCTCGGCCTCCCCAGGGAGCCCGGCCCACCGAGGGAGACCCCCTTCCGCGACCTGCTGCAGAACACGGCCGCGACTCGCGATGGACGGAGATGACGAGAGCCACTCCGAAGAGTGGCTCTGACCAGGACTGTTCTGTTGGCAGCCCCAACGGGATTCGAACCCGTGCCGCCACCTTGAGAGGGTGGTGTCCTAGGCCACTAGACGATGGGGCCGTGCAAGTAGCTCGCCCAATCTAGCAAGCGGCCGGCCGAAAACGGCAACAGCCGGCCAGTGGCCGGCTGTTGCGAAGCTGGGGAGCCAGGAATCGAACCCGGAATAACAGTACCAGAAACTGCTGTGTTGCCAGTTACACCACTCCCCATCACGGAGCCCGTGAGGGCACCGAAGTGTATCGGTCGGGCGCTGATGCCAACACCCGAAAAATGGCTCTCTCACCCGGTGATCGAGAGCAGCCGATCGAAACCGATGATCCGTCCGAGGGAGATGCCGGCGGCCTCTTTGATCTCCTTGCCGAACGCGGTCGCACCCCGCACCGGGCTGGTGCGCGTCGGGGACACGTACGCCACGAAGCCGAGCTCCTGGGCCATCAGCCGGATCC
>JAOBWQ010000285.1 GCA_025463425.1 Ilumatobacteraceae bacterium
TGTTCAGCCGGCTCGCCGAAGACGTGCTGCGCATCTTCAACGACAACTTCGTCGAGGACCTGCCGATCATCAAGCGTGCTCAGGAGGAGCTCGACGAGTACGTGCGCGGCCTGATCCACGATCGTCGGGCGCGCCCCGCCGACGATCTGATCACCGCGCTGATCGCAGCGGAGGAGGCCGGCGATCGTCTCGACACCGATGAGTTGATCACGATGGTCGGCGCCGTGATCGTCGGTGGCACCGACACCACGCGCAACCAGCTCGGCTGCTCGGTGGCCCTGTTCGCCGATCACCCCGACCAGTGGGCGCTGCTGGCCGAGCGCCCGGAGTTGGCTGCACGAGCGGTGGACGAGTCGATGCGCTTCTTCGGCGCGGTGCGCGGCACCGGCCGGTTCGCTTCGGAGGACATCGAGTACCGCGGGGCGTTGTTCCCGGCGGGCACGATGGTGATGCCGTCGATGTCCGTGGCCAACCGCGACGCGGCGGTGTTCGAGGACCCGGCCACGTTCGACATCACCCGCGAAGCCGCCGGTCAGAACCACCTCACCCTCGGCAGCGGCATCCACTACTGCCTCGGCGCATCGCTGGCGAAGGCCGAGCTGCAGGAGGCACTGCCGATCCTGGCTCGGCGCATGCCCGATCTCGCCATCGCCGGCTCGATCACCTGGAAACCGAGCAACGTCGGCATCTTCGGCCCCGAGCACCTGCCCGTCACCTTCACGCCGGCGGCCGGCTGACCGCAGTCAGGGGACCGGCAGGCCGAGCGCGTCGCTGACGGTCTGCTTGTCGGCAGGAGTGACCGGCGTGATCGGGTGCAGCGCGCCGCGGGCGACCAGATCGGCGATCGCGCCGGGAGTCACGTCCGGGCTGTCGGTGAAGATCGTGCGGTGCGGGTCGGCCTGCGCCGCCAGTCCGGACCCGGCGATCAGCTCGAACGTGTGACGCTCGGTCGCCGTCTCGGTGGCCCACCGATTGGCCGCCTCGAGGAGCACGGAAAGGTTGACGCCAGCAGCAGCGCACAGCACCACGAGTCCGGCCCAACGCACCTCCCGAGCGATCCGCACGAGCTGGTCCACCGCCAACCCGAACGCCGGGGCGACCACCAGACCGGCCACGTACAGGTAGCGGGACTCGGCCGCAAAGTGCAGCCCGAGGCCGAGCCGCTCGAAGCCGACGAGCGAGAACATGACGACGACCGTCGCGATGAGGGCGATCATCATGCTCTGCCTGCGCCAGCCGAAGCGTCGGGACAGCGCAACGGTGAGCGTGGCCACCATCGCGATCGCGCCGAGGCCGGGAAATGCGGTCAACCCGTCGAACGTCGAGCTGACGCCGATGGCGACGAACGACGGGAGTTGGGAACGATTGCCGGCCGGAACCCCGCCGGGGTAGCGACTCACCCAGGTGAGGTACCACCAGGCGTAGAGGACGACCTGCGGAACCAGTGCCACGACGAGCGCCTTCCAGCGCTGACGCAACGCGAGGACGACGAAGATCCCGACCATGAAGATCGGGCCGAAACCCGAGGACATCACACCGAACAGGACCAGGAACGCGCCGAGGTAGTCGCGACGATCGACTGGACCATCGTGATCGACCAGGACGAGCTGGGCGAAGAACGCCAGCAACGTGAGGTTGAACGAGATCTGGATCGCGAAGACCAGGTTCTGCCAACCCGACCCGAAGACCAGCAACATCGAGCAGACGAGCGTCGTGGTCCACGCCGACACGCCGTGCCGCAAGCACAGCACGCGGATCAGCAAGACGGTGGCGACGTGCGCGACGAGCGTCGGGATCAGGAACGGCCAGTACGACCCGAGGCCGAACACGTTCCGTGCGGCGAGGTAGAGAAGTTCAGGGACAGCCAGCCAATGGCCGTCCTGAGGTCGGTTGAGGAAGTCGTTCAGACCGAACTGGCGGCGGGCGCTCTGACGTGAGATCAGGCTCGCCCAGTCGTCGCGAGTGAAGCTCTGGTGGCGCCCGATGAAGTAGTAGACGCCGATCGCCGCGACGAGCGCCGCCGCAAATGCCACGCGGGCCGCATTCGGTGAGCGCAGCAGCGCCGCGCCGCGGCGGGCCTGCCGTTCGATCGGCGTCATCGTGACGGGCGCCGTCTCGACCCCTGTCGTCAGCATCGTCGTCATCGCCGCAGCACCATTCGCCGCCAGAGTGACATCAGCTGCAGCGCGCTGCGCGTGATCGCCGGCAGACGGAAGAACTGCGACTTACCCGACGGGCGCGCGTAGTGGTGCACCGGTGCCTCGACGAAGCGAGCGTTCTGCTCGCGGAAGCTGCGCATCATCTCCACGCAGATCACCCCGCTGGTCGACACCAGCGGTCGGCTTGCGATCAACTCCTTGCGGAACAGGCGGAAGTCGCAGTCCGTGTCGCGGCCCGGCAGGGAGAACAGCACCTTGACGATGTGGTGGTAGACCCGCCCGATGACCTTGCGGTGCAGTGGGTCACCGCGACCGAGCTTGTAGCCCTGCACGATGTCGACGTCGTCGGTGGCCAACGGCACCAGCAGCGCAGCCTCGCTGGCGTCGTACTGGGCATCGCCGTCGGTGTAGAAGATCCAGTCGTGCCGTGCAGCGGTGAAGCCGCTGATCAGCGCGCCGCCGTAGCCGCGGTTGACGTCGTGGTGGATCACGCGCAGCCACGGCCGAGTCGCAACGAGATCGTCGAGCACCTCACGCGACCCGTCCGATGACCCGTCGTTGACGACGATCACCTCGACGCAGTCGACGAGTGGGACGAGCGCCGCGTGGACGTCGTCGACCAGGCCACCGATGGTCTGCGCGTCGTTGTAGCAGGGGAACATCGCCGAGACGCCGGCGCGCACCGGAGGCCGCGTCACGTGGGCACCGCGGCGAGCGCGCCGGCGACGTGCTCGATCTCTGCGTCGGTGAGCTCGGGGAAGCACGGCAGGCTGAGGCACTCGGCGGCCCAGGCCTCCGCCTGCGGGCACGGCGCGGCGCGGAACTTCCAGTAGCCCGGCTGCTGGGTCAACGCGAGCGGGTAGTGGATCGCGGTGGCTACCCCCGCAGCAGCAAATGCATCGCGGACTCGCGCGCGCTCGGCCGATCGCAAGACACAGAGGTGGTACACGTGATCGACGTGGATCGTCTGCCAGCGAGCGTCGGGGGCGGCGGCGCGGTAGCGCGCTGCGATCTGACGACGGCGATCGTTGTCGGCGTTCAGCAGGGGCAGGCCGAGCCGCAGCCACGCCGCCTCGATCTCGGACATCCGGAAGTTCTGGCTGATCTCGGTGTGCACGTACATCGCGGTCATCCCGTGTACCCGCAGCCGACGCACACGATCGGCGATGTCGGCGTCGGCCGTCACCACCGCACCACCGTCGCCGATGCCACCGAGGTTCTTCGTCGGATAGAAGCTGTAGGCGACGATGTCCGCCGCGCGGTGGTCGCGGATCGCGCCGTGCGCCTGGGCCGCGTCATCGATGACCGGAAGATCGGTGTCCGGACGCTCCGCCGGCCGGCCGTAGAGGTGGACGACCACGACGGCTTTCGTACGCGGCGTGGTGGCCGCGGCTACCAAGGCGTTGTCGAGGTTCGCGGTGCCGGCTTCGACATCGACCGGAACGGGCGTCGCGCCGAGCGCGCACACGGCTGCCGCCGTCGGTACTGCGGTGAAGGCCGGCACGATCACTTCGTCGCCGGCACCGACGCCGACCGCAGCGAGCGCGAGCTGCAGGGCGGATGCCCCGGACGAGACGGCCACCACTTCGAGCGGCTGCAGCCGCGGCGATCGGACGGGCTCCAGCCAGACCGCGAACTCGCGCTCGAACGCGGCGGTCTCCTCGCCGAGCAAGCGGCTGCCGGACTCCACGATCCTCGTCACCGTCGCTGCGAACTCGCCGGCCGCCGAGCGACCCCTTCGGCTCAGGTCGACGACAGGTACCACGGGTGCTCCCGATAGAAGCGAATGGTCTGCTTGGCACCGTCGGCGAACTCGGTCGACGACGACCAACCCAACTCCTCGCTGAACCGGTGGCTGTTCGTGGTGAACGAACCGATGTCGATCCGCTGATGATCCGCCGGCCATTCGACGTACCTCACGCCGGCATCGTTCTCCGCGACCGCACAGATCATCGCGGCGATCTCGGACAGCGTGTTGTCGGTGCGGCTGCCGACGTTGTAGATCCGCCCGACAGCGGCGTCGCCCGTCGCGGTCAGCAGCGCGTCGACGGCGTCATCGACGTGCAGGCAGTCGCGCCGTTGCGAGCCGTCGCCGAAGATCTCGATGATCTCGTTCTGCAACGCCTTGCGGACGAACACCGGGAGAAAGCCGAGCTCGTTGCTCGTCAACCGCTGACGCGGCCCGTAGATGTTGCTCAGCCGCAGCGATGTCGCCGCCAGCCCGTAGGCCTGCGCGTAGACCATGTGCAGCTGCTCGCCGGCCAGCTTGGCGACCCCGTTCACATCGACCGGGTTCGCGGCTGTCAGCTCGTCGGCAGGCAGTTGGGCGACGCGGCCGTAGACCTGGCGGGTCGAGGCGTGCACGACGCGCACGGTCGGGCACACGCGCCGGATCGTCTCCAGCAGCTTGGCGTGGTCGACCGCGTTCAGTTGCAGGTCGAGCAGCGGGTCGACCATCGACGCGGTGTGGCTGACCTGGCCGGCGAGGTTGAAGATGATGTCTGCGCCGTCGAGCAACTCGGCGACGGAGGCATCTCCGATGCTGGCGACCAGGGACTGCACCGGGAGTCCGGCGATGTTGCGGGCGTCGCCACCGTGGCTGCTGACGAGGGCGTCGACGACGCGCACCTCGGCTCCGAGAGCGACCAGGGCGTGCACCAGGTTCGACCCGAGGAACCCCATCCCACC
>JAOBWQ010000295.1 GCA_025463425.1 Ilumatobacteraceae bacterium
GCCGGCATCATCGCCGGCACCGACGTCGCCAGTGGCGCATCGAGCAAGGGTTGCACTACCTGCCTCGGTTCGAGTCCGTACACCGACACCACCAAGTTCGTCGGTGTCGCCCCCCAAGCCAAGATCATCAACGTCAAAGTCGGCGCCTACGACGGCGCCGTCGACGTCACCCAAGTCATCGCCGGGATCAACTGGGTCGTGCAGCACCGCAACGACCCCGGGCTGAACATCCGCGTGCTCAACCTCAGCTTCGGGACGGATTCGCTCCAGCCAGCCCAGATCGACCCACTCGCCTACGCAGCCGAGGTTGCCTGGCACGCCGGGATCGTCGTCGTCGCGGCCGGTGGCAACGACGGCGCCACTCCCGGCGAGTTGGCCGATCCGGCCTACTCGCCTTCGATCATCGCTGTCGGCACCACCGACGCTCGAGGAACGATCTCGACCAGCGACGACACGGTCGCCGACTTCGCCCAACACGGCACAGCGGCGCGACCGGTCGACGTGGCCGCACCCGGTGTCTCCGTCGCCAGCCTCGCCGTCCCCGGCTCGTTCGTCGATCAGAACATCATGACCGGCAAGGTGGGCACACGCTTCCAGCGGGCGAGCGGGACCAGTCAATCGACGGCAGTGGTGTCCGGACTCGTCGCCTTGATCCTGTCCAAGTACCCGATGGCGACGCCCGACGCCGTCAAGGCCTACCTGAAGGCCAGCACCGTCGGCATCGACCAACACGACAAGCACGGCGGCAAGGACGGCCAATACAGCGGCGCCGGTTCCGCCAACGTCGCCACCGTCGCGACCGCGAGCTCCAAGGACGTACTCGTCTGGATCAAGAACATCCCCATCGTGCCGACCACTGGCAACGGAACCGGCAGCCTCGAGGCTTCCCGCGGCACCTACCACGTCACCATCGACGGGATCCCGCTGACCGGCGAGACCGACATCTTCGGCCAACCCGTCGACACCACCGCCATCGCTGCCGCCGCCGCCGCACAGGCCTCCTGGGTCGGCGGCGTGTGGAACGGTGCACGATGGACAGGTGACACCTGGGACGGCGCACGCTGGACATCCAGTGACTGGACCGGCAACGACTGGACAGGCGCACGCTGGACCGGAGCCCGCTGGACCGACGCCGTCTGGGACGGGGCTCGATGGACCGGCGCACGCTGGAGCGGAGCGCGGTGGTCCGCCGGCAACTGGGAAGGCGCCCGATGGTCGGGCGCCCGCTGGTCCGACTCCGACTGGACCTGAGGGCGCGCAGCTACCGACCGGAGAGCAGGGCGAGCGTGGGCTCGTCGGGTGCACCGTCGAAGTACTTCTCGAGGGCAACATCGATGATCTCACCATGGTGTGAAACGCGAGAGAACAGCGTCATCGACGAGTGGAACTTGAGGTTGTCCGGCCATCCCAAGATCTGATCGAGCGAAACGCCGCTGATCGCTGCGACGAGCTGCGTGCACTCCTCCAGCCGAGCACCAAGCTGCGGGTGAGACAGGTATGCAGTGGCTTCGTGAAGATCGGCGACTGCATACTTGCGCGCCATCGCGCTCGATCCCAGGCCGGCGATCTGCGGGAAGATGAACCACATCCAGTGCGAGCGTTTCTCGCCGCTCCGCAGCTCCTCCAGCACTGTTGAATACATGGGCTCTTGGGCCGCGAGAAATCGTTGAAGCCCGTACGGATCGTCTTCCACGTCGGGCACCGTACCGAACGGGCGCTGACGCTGCGAACGAACCGGGGCAGATCGAAGTCTCTGGGCGGCGGGGTCGGGGTATCCGACGGCGGTGCCCGAACTCGGCGATGCTGAAGGCTTTCGACGGTCCGCTCTGCGGCTCGCAGGCGCGCTCATCGCGCGCCTCGAGGTGCCTGACCCGAGCGTCGTTCGCAACGTCGACGTCGCCACCCTTCAACGTGCAATCCGCGGGTCAGTCATCGGGTCTGCGTGCAGACATGGAAAGTGCTTGCTCATTCCGGTCGGGACGTCGTGGATGCTGCTCCGATTCGGCATGACGGGTTCGCTGATCCTTGATGAGACCGGCAACGTCAGTCGCCGGTTCGAACGGCTCTCCATCGGCACCGATCGCGGCTGGCTTCGGCTCGTCGACCGTCGGCGCCTTGGAAACGTCTCTCTCGCTCGGACCGAACCCGAGTGCGCCGAGCTCATCGGAGCACTGGGACCTGACGCGCTTCGGATCGGGAATCCGGAGTTCATCGCGCAGCTTCGTTCTTCACGAGGCTCGATCAAGTCAGCGATGATGGATCAACAACGCATCGCAGGGATCGGCAACTTCGGGAGCGACGAAATTCTGTGGCGAGCACGAATCCGTCCCGACGCGCCTGCCGCCTCCTTGAGCCCTGCCCAGTGGACGAGCCTCCATCGCGCGACGCGTTCGGTGATGCACCTGACCGCTCGAGCGGGACACACCCCGCGCGGCCGAACCTGGTTGACGAGCGTTCGCGAAGACAGCCGCGCGCTCTGCCCTCGATGTTCCACCTGCCTGTGTCGCAGTGAGGTCAACGGACGCACATCCGTCTGGTGCCCCGAGTGCCAACCACCGAGCTCACTGGCCACACGAGCGTGAACGACTCTGTCCGTGTCGGCCTGTGCGGATGGACGATGTCGATGTCGTCCTACGTCCGACACTTCCCCGTGGTCGAGGTCCAGCACACGTTCTACGAACCACCCGCCGACGCGCTCATGCGCAAATGGCGCGCCGGAGTCCCCGCCGAGTTCGAGTTCACGATGAAGGCGTGGCAGATCGTCACCCACGAATCGGGCAGTCCCACGTATCGACGACTGAAGCATCCTCTGCCCGAAGAAGATCGCGGCCACGTGGGCGCGTTCCGATCGACCACTCCGGTCATGGCTGCATGGGCACGGACACTGGAGTGCGCGCAGATCCTCGGCGCGACGGCGGTGCTCCTGCAATGCCCGAAGAGCTTTCGGCCCACTGCCGAGAACGTGAACCGCATGCGCGATCTGCTCGGGACCATCCGTCGTCCATCGGGGCGGCTGCTCTGGGAACCTCGCGGGGCGTGGCCGACGAGTCTCATCGCCGAGCTGTGCCGGGACCTCGATCTCGCTCATGTCGTCGATCCCATGCAGCACGACACCGTGACCCCGGACAAGACATACTTCCGATTGCACGGAACGAGCGGGATGCGCCACGTGCACCGCGACGACGAGCTACGAAGGGTCCGAGACCTGATCGACGGCCGGCCCGACCCGTACGTGATGTTCAACAACCTCGCTCGAGTCGCCGACGCACAACGGTTCATCGACATTCTGTGATCAGTTTCAGCGGGGCGTGGGATCGGCAGTTCGCGCGTCGCATCACCGCACGGGCACATGAATGCCCGATTCACCCGGGTCGGTTCGGGCGATCCAGTTCGATGCCTGTGGCTTGGTAGACGAGATCGGCCTCGGCCGCTTGGTGCTGACGGAATTGTCGTGTGATGGTGGCGAGGCGGTCGCGGACATCGTCGGGGTTCACGTCGATCGTCGGGTCGGGTTCGACCTGTTCGCGCAGCGAAGCGACGGCGATGGTCAGATCGAGCACGTCTTCACGCAGTCGATCGATGCGGGCCAGGTGTTCGGGGTGAGTGAGGGCGATCTCGTCGAGGAGCCCGATGGACTCTGACGCCTGCATCTGGTCATGCAGAGTGGCGTGAAGAGCCTCGACGGCGACGATGACTCGATGGATCCAGGTCCGGTGCCGCCGCGGGGCCGGGGCAGTCAGGGCGTATTCCAAGACATGGATGGCGTGCAACGCCTTGCGACGCTCGGCGGTGACTTCGGCCGCGAGCGCGTCCAGGAGAATCGGTGGGTCAGAACTCTCGGCCATCACGGTTGGTCCGATTCAGCGCGTCCCTCACTGTTCCTCCACGGGCATCGAGCGGTGCCGCCATCGTCTGATCGGGCGGCGACAACCTGGAATGGCAGTCGCTTCGGCCACAGCAGGTCGCTTCACTGCCACACGGGAGCATCGCAGACCGACCGCGAGATGTCAACATAATCGCGTCGCCGTCGCCGTCGCCGTCGCCGTCGACAGAGGGAGCGCGGAGCAGTCCGAGAAGTACGGCGTCGTCAGCTGGCTACGGCGAGCACGATCGCCCGTGCAACTGCGAGGCGTGTGTCCTGCGCGCCTTCGCCTCGGTACTGACCGTGGACGAACACGCATCGCCCGTCGACGAGCGTCACGGCGAGGACTTCGTCGGTGTTGCCGGCGGCGAACACAGCGTGACTCGCGAGGCCGTCGACAACGGTGGAATCGTGGTCTGATGCTTCGGCGATCTGACACTCGCTGTTGTTGTTGAAGTATTCGATGACTGCGCCAGACGAGTAGCTGCACCCGAACGGCGGAGACTCAGCAGCAGTGACCGTTTCACCGACCGCTTCGCTGATCGCGGCGACATCGACGATGCCACAGTGGTCATCTGGCCACTGTGGTGGGCTGTCCCCCGATGTGGACCCCAGCGTGGTTCGCGTCGCGCCGGCGGTCGCCGTCGAGTGGTCGCCGGCGCCGGATGCACACCCCGATGCGCCGATCGCAGCGACAGCAAGGCAGCAGGCTGCAAGTCGATGGCTTCGGCGCGTCATCATCGGGCGGGCATCGTGAACGGTGGAGGGCCGAGGATCTCGATTCCGCCGTTGCACTTGGCCGACTCCATCACGCGGGACATGTCGAGTGGTCCGTCGGCGAGGGCTCGATCGTCACCGTCGGCAACGGGCTCGCTGGCGTCCCAGTAGAACGCCTGGCAACAACCGGGGGTGTGCAGACACAGCAACCGCGCTCCATCGGCACCGCTGACCATGAAGGCATGCGGAACGCCGCGCGGAGCGCTGGCGATACCTCCCGCACCGACAACGTGCTCATCACCGTCGAGGTGCATTCGAATCTCGCCTTCCAAGACGACCATCGTCTCGTCCGAATCGGGGTGAGTGTGCAAGGGAGTGACCTTGCCGAAGTCCATGCGGTCCTCGAAGAGCAGGAACGCCCCGTTGGTTTCGGTAGCGGTCGCTTTCCAGATGTGCAGACCACCGCCGTAGAACCACCGGCGCTCGCCTTCGCTCGCCGACCGGACCAGAGACTTCGGCATCGCTTGATCGTTCATCAATCCTCCTTTATGGGACTTGAGTACCATAACGAGAGTGACATACCATGGGGACGATGTCAACGTCATACGAAGTCGGAGGCCGAACGGCCCAGAAGGAACGAACCCGCGCTGCACTGATCGCCGCCGCGCGTGATCTCATCACCGCAGGCTTCACACCGACCGTCGAGGATGCCGCCGAGGCCGCATCGATCTCGCGGACGACTGCGTACCGCTACTTCTCTTCGCAGCGAGCGCTGCTGCTGGCGGCGCATCCCGAGATCGGCGCAGCCTCGATGCTGCCAACGCATGCTCCCGACGCCATCGAAGCGCGACTGGACCTCGTCGTGGACAACTTCAGCGCAATGATCCTGGACACGGAAGCACAACAACGCACGATGCTGCGCCTCTCGCTCGAAGCCAACCCGAGCGATCGAGGCGAACTCCCCCTGCGACAAGGACGGGCGGTCGGTTGGATCACCGAGGCACTCGAAGGCCTTCGCGACGGGCTCGGCGACCAACATCTCAAGCAGCTCGTGCTGAGCATCCGCGCAACGATCGGCATCGAGGCGATCGTGTGGCTCGTCGATGTGGCAGGCCTGTCTCGTAGCGACGCCGTAGCGCTCACGCGATGGTCGGCCCAGGCGTTGCTCCGACACGCCGCCCACGACCCACCACCGACACCAACCGGGAAGTGATCGGCGAGGCAACCTCGGCTTGGCGAGCCGGCGTTCCAGCATGAAGACCCTTCGCCGGCCACAACGGAGTCCACCGACGCCACGATCATGACCAATGGCTCTGTCCGCCGCGCACGGACGGTCGCAAGCTGGTCTCGCAGTCCATGCGAGATCGCGGGTCAGACGAGGAGTTGCGCAATCCATGACGACACACCGGACACGAGAACTGATCACCCAGGTCCGCGCATCGATCGACGTGCACCACCTCGAGGTCCCCGCGTGAACGGCCGTCCAACCGACGTGCGGATCGCCGCCTTGATCGGTCTCACCGCCATCGTGTTCTCGGCGCTCTACTTCATCTCCGATGTGATCGAGTTGGCTGCCGGCGGCTTCTCGACGCCGCAGCTCGCCCTCACCTACGCCGCCGAGGCAGCGATCCCACTGTTCGTTCTCGGCCTCTACGCAGTCCAGCGACCGCAGATCGGATTGCTCGGGCTCGTGGCCTCCGTGAGCTACGCGTACACGTTCGTCTACTTCACCAGCACCGTTGTCTACGCGCTCGTCAGGCACACCGCCGACTGGACGACCCTGCAGGACGAACTCGGCGCATGGCTGACGGTCCACTCAGTCATGATGGTCGTCGCCGGCGCATTGCTCGGTGTCTCCATCGTTCGAGCGCACGTGCTTCCGCGCTGGACAGGGATCACGCTGTGTGTCGGCATGGTGCTGATGGCCGTCACCGCCGGCCTGCCAGAGGCGCTTCGCACCGTCTCCGCTGGAATTCGTGATCTTGCCTTTGCAGGAATGGGAGCTTCGCTTCTTCGAGACCGCACGCTGTCGATGCTGGGAAACGACCGCCGACCCAACTGCGGGGATGAGCCAGCGAAGCTGCCTCGTCCCTCTCAGACTTCGACGACCGCCTGTACGGTCGCACCGGAGGTGAACGCCTGATCGCACAGGACGCTGAAACCCTTTGTCTGTCCTGCGCCGAGCGCGTAGAAGGAGTCGGTCTGCACGGTGCCATTCGGGCACTTGATGTCGACTCGTGCGTTCTTTGAGACGCCACCACCGTTGGAGACGGTGCCGGTGACGCTTGTGATCGTGCTGGCCGGTCCGTATCCGGTGATGACGGCGGTGAGCCCGACGGCACTGGTGCCGAGGTCGATGGGAAGTAGCCCATGAGGTCGACGATCAGGTTGGCCGGGTTGCTGGTGAAGAGCGTGAAGTGGCCGGCAGCGTCGACGGGGACGATGGCGTAGTTGGCGATGTTCTGGCCTGCACCGAACGAGTTCATGATTGACGTTCCCGGGCGTGGTTGCGAGCCGTCCCATGCGGTGATGAAACCTGCCCCCGTCGTGTCGGTGAGGGTGATGTTGACGGCGACGGCCGCCGCACCGCTGATGCCGGTGTTCACGACGACACTGCCGTTGAGGGGCAGAGTCGTGCCGGCGGCATTCCGGGTGTCGAGCACGCGTCCCGGGGTGAGGATGATCATGCCGACAGGCGACGAGGTTGCCGCGCCAGCACCGCCGGTGCTGGTGACAACGAGGCCTCCGATGCTTCCCGCCGCGACGAGTGCGAGTGCGGCGGCAAAAAATGAGAGTGTTCTGCGCATCCACGAACCATAGTTCGCGACTCTGTCGACGTGCTCAGGGCGTCGATTGACATCGGTCTGGTAGAACCTTGCGATGGTCAACGGGGCGTGTTCAGGACGGGCACTCGCGTCCTTGTTGGCCTTTTCCGTGCTCGCCGCATGTGGATCCGTCGGCGACAAGACGTCAACATCGACCGGGAGCGCGAGCGCGGCCCCTGCGTCGTCGACGTCTGTCTCTGTGGCGATCTCCGTGCCTGTCTCGTCGATGCGGACCCCTGCCGCCGAGAGTTACGTTGTGGTGGCCGGGGACTTCCTCAGCGGCATCGCGGCCGCCGCGAATGTGTCGCTCGATTCGCTGATCGCTACCAACGGTTGGCCCGACGGCAGCGTCCACGTCATCTATCCCGGGGACGTGATCGCACTCCCGGCCGGAGCGACCCAACCATCGCCGAAGACTCCGACGACCGTGACGCCGACCAGCGCCGGCACACCAGTCGCTTCCACAACCATCACATCGCCAACAGACGCCGTCGTCGGTGGCTACCGCGAGGTTACGGGCGACGCACTCCTGTCCCTCCAAGCTGACGGCGCCACGCACACCATCGACAACCCGCTCCAGAACGGTGTGTACGACGCCGAGAGCTACAACGTGAGCAGTGACGGCTCGAGCATCGAGTTCCACCTCGCCCGGTTCTTCGAAGACGAGGCGTGCCGAGCCACGCTCCCCACAGACTCGGCGGGCACGATCGACGAGTCCGACTGCTACGGCGGGAAGTCCGACCTCACCAAGACCGCCGTCGTGCGCCTGTCGATCATCAGCGACGCCCCGATCATCCTCACCACTGGCGACTACCGCTACGTCCAGGTCACGGCTGCAGAGTTTGCACGCCTGCTGCTGGGCAACCCGCCAGCCGCCGACGCGCCCGAATGGTTCACGTACGCGCGCTATTGGGGAGCACTGGTCGAGATCGACAACGGCACTGTCCTCCGAGCCAACCAGCGCCCCACCTCGTGATCAGCCCGCTTGGGTTGTTACGAAGGCGGTCTCGATATTGATCGGGCGCTGTCCCGATTCGAGTTCGAAGCGCTCCGCAGCACCGCGACCTTCGGTCGACCCTCTCGCCACCTGACACACGGAGCTCTCTCGCCAAGATCGACGTCATTGACGTGGATGCGCATACTTGGAGGCGCAGAGAGATCGAGAGTCACGCGAGAGGGGATGGAGGATGTCCGACGACGGTGACAGCCGCCTGCGCCCGGCACTCGTCAGCGCGGGGGTCGTGTGTGCGGTCGTCGCGCTCGACGCACAGCACGAGATCGTCCGCATCATCAAGGGTGTCGAGGGCGGTGGCGAGACACACAACGCGGGCATCCTCTGGAACGTTCTCAGCGTGCACAAGGCGAGCAAGGTGTTCGTTGCGTGGGATCAAGCGACCGAGATGAACCTTCACAGTTGGCTGAAGTGGCTGTTCCTCTTCCGGATCGCCGTGTGCGTCGTGCTCATCGGCACCGCCGCCATCGGGATCGCCCGGTTCGGGCAGATCGATCGGCCTCAGGGCATGGCCAACGGGCGGGTCGCGGCTGTCGCCGTCGTGTGGGTGATGCAGCTGGCGGTCGAGGGCGTCTTCGTCCTGACGCGTCTTCGTCCGTTCTGGGCGCTCATGTCGACGACGTACCTCGCCTGGGGGGTGACCGCCGTCGCGTTGGGGTGGGCCGTGTACACCGGCATCGTCAGGTCGGACGCGAGACGCACGGCGCTGCGCGGCGTGATCCACGCGCTCGGTGTGCAGCGCTTCCAAGTCGGCGTCGTGGCATTGCTGACCGTGCTCTTCGTGGTCCCCGGCCCGCCGATCCTCGAGCAGGGGACGGATGTGCTGCGCTCGTGGGTGCTCTCGTTCAGAGCGACGTCATTGTGGGGACTGCTCGCCTTCGTCTTTCTCGCGCTGGTGCTCCGCTACCTCGGCGGCGTGCGGGCCGCAGCCCGCCACGTCGGCTCGGACGGAGCTGTCGACGCGCCGTACACCTCGCCGACCGTGACCGCTCAGCTCGTGGCAAGCGGCAGAGGCCTCCTGATTGCGATCGGCCTGGTTCCGGTGTACTTCATCCTCAGGAGCATCACGGGCCTGATCCGGACGGACGGACGAGTGTCGATCTTCACCCTGATCATCGTCGGCGCCGTGCCCATCGCCGGGCTGCTGTTGGTGAAGGTGACGCCAGTGCAGCGGGATTCGATCGCCGAGACGGAGGATGCGCGTCGCAGGGCGTTGATGACCGCGCGCCTGCTGGCGGTCAGCGTGCCCGTCGTGCTGTTCGTGAGCATCAGCCGAGCGACCATCGGACCGATGTTGTTGACCGAGCACGACGCCGGCCAAAGCCTCGTCGCGTTCTTCGTGTCCGGAGTCATCGCGTGCACGATCTTCGGCATCAGCGTCTACATCGCTCCACCGGAACCGCGCGATGGACCATCGGACACCCTGCCCAAGCTCGCTCGTCTGGACCCGCAGCTCGTCGGTGCGCAGACCGAGCCCGAGGCCGACGGCGTTCCCGCCGGCGCCGAACCACCGCCGAGCGGGCCGAAGCTGCCTGGTCGGGTGATCTCGCTCGCTCCCTCCGGAGGGCTCACGCTGATCCTGGGGCTGGTGTTGCTGCTCTTTCCGGTGACGCTGGCGCGTCTGTTCGGCGTGGTCGGCACGGTCGGCTTGGGTCTCGTCGAGCTCACGCTGTTCTTCATGACGCTGATGATCGCATCGCAGATCTTCGAAGCACCGCACGCGTTCCGCGTGTTCGGTTGGCGGCGAACACCGGTGATCGAGCTGATGCTCGTGATCGCGCTGCTGACGACGTCGTTCGCCACGGGCAGGCCGTTGCACGAGATTCGCGGCGGTCACGCGGTTCCGATCACGGACGACCGCCCGACACTGCGCACGGCGTTCGACACGTGGAGAACCGCCCGATCAGAGGGAGGGAAATGGCCGTGCGCAACGGTGGCAACCACCGGGGACGTGCCGGGTTTGCGGCGCGTCCAGCCGCTGGTGATCCTGGCGGCAGAGGGCGGTGGGATTCGCGCTGCCTGGTGGACGGTCGACGTGATGCAGGCCCTGACGGCGACTCGTTGCGGCGCTCAGACCCTGTTCCTGACGAGCGGCGTGAGCGGCGGTGCCGTCGGTCTCGGCCTCGTGTCCTCGGTCTCGCCGCCCGCGACGGAGCTCGCTGGCGGGCGTGAGACGTACCCGCCGTACATCGCCGTGACGAACATGGCGAAGGAGGACGGACTGGCCGCGGCGACGTCGGGACTTCTGACGCGGGACCTCTTCGCCGGCGCGTTCGGCCTGGAGTTCGATGCCGCTGACGTGCCCGACGAGATCTCGCACTTCCCCGATCGAGCGGCCCTGATGGAGGACGCGTGGATCCAGCAGATCGGACAGTTCGGCGATCCGTTCGCAGTCGGGGCCAGCCCGGCGAACGTGACCTGGCACACCGTGTTCAACGGCACGTCCGTTGCCCACGACTGCAGGGCGATGATGAGCGATGTGCTCCTCGTCCCGAAGGATCGGCGCGACGCGACGGAGATGAGGCAAGCCAACAGCTGCCGCGATCCGGACAACCCGATCCCTGGCGCGTACGACCTGCTGACCGACAGTCCGTGCTACGTCGGCCTGCCGACATCGACAGCATCGCTGCTTGCCGCTCGATTCCCCTATGTCACGCCGTCGGGCGTGGTGACGAAGACGTGCCACCATGACTTCGCCGACCAGGTGATCGACGGCGGATACGCGGAGAACACCGGGATCGACACGGCGAACTCGGTGCTCGCCCAACTGATGCCATGGATCCGCAACGTCAATGCCGCAGCACTCGCAGCGGGCGGCGATGGAACCGTGATCGTGCCGGCGATCGTGTTCGCCCACAACACGGTCGCCGCCAGCTCACCCAGCACGCTCGAGAAGGCCAACTCGTCTCCGGAGTCCGCGATACCGGTGCTCAACAGCGGTGCCGGCAAGGCGCTCGGCGAACCGACGACCTTGCTCGAACGGTCTGCAGTGATCGCCGGCGATTGGATGCCGTTCATCGCACCCGGCACGTCCGCCAGGGGCGCCGAGACAACAGAGGCAGCACAGGCCGCCGTGGGCGCGGCGGTCGGCACGGTGATGCCGGACTTGGTGATGACGGTCGCGCCTCACGAGAAGGCCCAGATGGCGCTGCCCCTCGGCTGGGCGCTGTCCACCGCAACCGAACGCACGCTCGACGACGCGCTGGACGACTACCTCGCCTGTTCGGCGAAGGAGGACGCGAAGTGCGAGGCCTCGTGGGCATTCGACGCGTTCCTCGTCGGGCTGGCCACTGCGTCCAAGGACTGACGGCGCGCGCCGGCAAGCGCCATTTACGGCGCGAGGGTCGCACCGATCAGATCAGTCCGAGTCGTCGGCCGACGTCCGTTCTGCCTGGTCGACGTCATCGGCCAGCCCTGGCTCCTCGTCGGTGTCGATGGTGGCCGACCAGCTGGCGAGCAGGTTCAGGGCGTCTTGCGAGCGCGAGCCCGGCTCAGCGGTGTACGTCACCAGGATCTGGCCGGGATCGGCGCCGAGGGGGAACGTGTCGAATGCGAGATCGAGGTCGCCGACGACAGGGTGGTGGAGGAGCTTGGCACCGGTGGTGTGGACGCGCACGTCGTGGGCGGCCCAGCGGACGCGGAACTCGTGGCTCCGGGTGGACAGCTCGCCGATGAGGTCGGAGAGTTGCCGGTCGTAGGGGTCGCGCCCCGCCTCGGCGCGCAGTAGAGCGACGACGTCGTTGCCGACGTTGTGCCAGTCGCGGAAGAACTCGATCGCGCGGGGATCGAGAAACGTGAAGCGGGCGCTGTTCGGCCCGGCAGAGTCGGCGTACATCTGTGAGAACAAGGCCCGGCCGAGGGCGTTCGCGCCGAGCACATCGTGCCGTGCGTTGAGCACGAATGCGGGCGTTCCGAACATCGAGTCGAGCACGCGCTGCACCGTTGACCGGACGTGCTGTCGTGCCACTCGACGGCGCGCCGGGCCGACCGGACCGGCGGCACGGAGCAGGTCGACGAGGTGAGCGCGCTCGGCATCGTCGAGCTGCAGTGCGTGAGTCACGCCATCGATGACGCCCTCGGAGACGCCGGTGGCGGTGCCACGCTCGAGACGGATGTAGTACTCGATCGAGACTCCGGCGAGGAGCGCGACTTCCTCGCGCCGCAGGCCCGTCACCCGTCGACGCCCGCTGCCGTACACGGGCAGACCGGCCTGCTGAGGAGTGATCCTCGCCCTCCGCGTGGTCAGGAACTCCCGGATCTGGGCGCGGACGTCGCCACGGATCTCAACCGGCTTTTGGTCTGCCATGACATGGACGTTACGACTGCTGGCGAGGAGCTGGGGGTCCCTGTGAGTACCCCTTTCCCAGAGACTCCCGCCCAGGTGCGGATGGTGGTTGGGTGAACCCTGCCCGCCGACAACGCGGTGCTCGGCCACACCGAGAAGGACTGAACGACATGAAGAACGCACACCTCGGAACCCTGCAGGTTTCCCGCATCGGCCTCGGCGCGATGACCATGGCCGGGACGTACACGAGCGAAGGCGGCCTCGACAACGCCGAGTCGATCCGCACCATCCACCGCGCCCTCGAACTCGGCGTCACGCACATCGACACCGCCGAGATCTACGGACCGTTCCTCAGCGAAGAGATCGTCGGTCAAGCAATCAAGGGTCGCCGCGATCAGGTCGTGATCGCCACCAAGTTCGGGCTCGTCTCCCACCGCGACGGCCGCCCCGGCGTGATCGACAGCACCGCGTCAAACGTCAAGGCCGCCGTCGAAGGGTCGCTGCGCCGACTCGGCACCGACCACATCGACCTCTACTACCAACATCGCGTCGACCCCAACACCCCGATCGAAGAGACCGCCGGCGCCGTCGCAGAGCTCATCGCCGACGGCAAGGTCGTGCACTTCGGCCTCTGCGAAGCGTCACCCGCAACCATCCGCCGCGCCCACGCGGTACAGCCGGTCACAGCCCTGCAGACCGAATACTCGCTGTGGACACGCGACGTCGAAGCCGACATCCTTCCGCTGCTCCGCGGGCTCGGCATCGGCTTCGTCCCCTACTCCCCGCTCGGCCACGGACTGCTCACCGGACAGATCCACACCATCGACGACTTCGCCGACGACGACTGGCGCAAGACCAACCCCCGGTTCACCGGCGAGAACTTCCAACGCAACCTCGCCGTCGTCGACGAGGTCCGCGCCATCGGCGCCGAGATCGGAGCCACACCAGCGCAAACCGCGCTGGCATGGATCCTCACCCGCGGCAACGACATCGCCCCCATCCCCGGCACCCGCCGTGTCACTCGGGTCGAGGAGAACACCGCCGCGGACAGCATCGAGCTCACCGACACACAACTCGAACGACTCGACAACCTCACTCCTGCATCGGGCGCACGCCACGACGACACCAACATGGTCAGCATCGACCGATGACGACGGTCGCGCCGATCAGATGAGTGTTGCAAAGGGTCCGGACGGTTGGATGCCGAGTGCGAGCGCACCAGCGGCCTCGTGCATCGCGGGACCGGCGACGACGTGTTGGTCGATGGTGATCGCGTCGCGCACGAGGCGGTCGAGCACGCTCGTCGCGTAGATCGCCTGTGTGCCGGCCAGTTGGACCATCTGCACGGCCACCTCTCGCGCCATGCGCAGCGCGTTCGAACGACAGAGCACCATGTCGGTGCGCAACGAATCGGTCAGCGGCTCGCCGGCCGACACTGCCTCCCACACCTGCTCGATCGTCGTGTAGGTGTACGCGCGCGCCGACCGCAAACGCGCCTCGGCATCGGCGATCGCCTCGCACACCCGCGGCACGTCGCGCATCGTGACGAACTGAGGCATGAGCACCTTGGTCTGGGCGATGGCGATGACCTCGTCGATCGCTCGCCGGGCGAGGCCGAGTGCGACCCCGTCGATGTTCGTGATGAAGGCACCGGGCAGCACGTACAAGGGTCCGCTGCGCCGAACCGGCTCCGAGAGGGCGAACGAGCGAGATTCGGGCACGAACAGGTCGGTGCAGCTGTAGTCGTTGCTGCCGCTGCCGGCCAGACCGGTGGTGTACCACGTGTCCCCCACATTCCAATCGGCAGCCGGCGCGCCCATGATGCGCACAGAGGGAAGTCCGTCGGCGTCCATCTCCGGCGCCCCGTCGACGCCGATGACGAGGCATCCCCCGAGCATCACATCGGCATGGTTGCTGCCACTGCCGAAGCTCCATCTCCCGGACACCGAATAGCCGCCGTCGACACGCGTCGCCTGCCCACCGGGGAAGATCCAGCCTGCGGTCACCATGTCGAGGTCGGGCCAGAGGCCACGTGCCGCGTCGTCGTCGAAGAACGCGGAGTAGAACCCAGAATCCGATCCGATCATCACGCACCAACCGACCGATGGATCAGCGGCCGACAGCATCTCGACGAGCCGGATCTGGTCGGGCAGCGACATCTCCGGGCCTCCCCACGCCCGGGGCATCGAGATCCGGAACACGCCGGCGCGTTTCAGCGACGCGACGAGATCCCTGGGCAGCCGGCGCAGCGCTGCGATCTCGTCGCCACGACTGCGGATCTCCTCCAGCAATGCGCCGGCCCG
Organism: Ilumatobacteraceae bacterium; assembly: GCA_025463425.1. Lineage (GTDB taxonomy): Bacteria > Actinomycetota > Acidimicrobiia > Acidimicrobiales > Ilumatobacteraceae > WLMZ01. The sequence goes on from JAOBWQ010000295.1 coordinate 15,005, forward strand.
CGTGAAGATGTCGGCGGACTCGAGGCCAACCGTGGTGACCGTGCTGGACATGAGCGGAACTCTCCTTCGCTCGACGCTGCCCACGTCGTGGGATCAGCGCAGGGTGCTCACTCTCGCGCGCCATGAGCGACACCAACGACAGGACGCCGTCATCGTCGACCAGGCCGGGCGACAGCTTGGGGACCCTTTCATTTCCGCAAGCGATCACTTGGCGGAAGGAGTGTCACGTAGCCGTCCGTTCCGTGGACGCGGATCCGTTGCCCGTCACGTATCCGTTCCGTGGCACGTTCGACGCTCACCACTGCGGGCAGGCCGTACTCTCGGGCGATCACGGCGCCGTGAGTCATCATGCCGCCGACCTCGGTGACGAGGCCCGCGATCGCGACGAACAGCGGTGTCCAGCTGGGATCGGTGTAGGTGGTGACGAGGATGTCGCCCGGTTCGAGATCGGCGTCCGCGATGTCCAGGATGACGCGTGCGCGTCCTTCGACGGTCCCGCCAGAGACCGCCAGCCCGGCCAGTGCATCGCTCGGGAGGTCGTCGCGTCGAAAGGACCCGGCGACGACCTCCCCGTCGGAAGTGAGCACCCTGGGCGGGGTGAGCAACTCGTAGGAACGGAAGGCGTGCTTTCGTTCGGCGATGAGCTGCAGGTCCGCGTGGTTCGTGCGGACGGCGTCGTGGAACTCGTCGAACCGGAGGAAGAAGACGTCGTCCTTCTCGCGGAGCACTCCGTGCGCGACCAGCCTGTCGGCCTCGGCCATCATGGCCTGCTTGTAGCTGAAGTAGCGGCTGACCATGCCGTACTTCGGATACTCGCGATACCCCATGAAGGCCCGAACGCGCTCGATCATCTGCTCGGTCTCTGCGGCCTTCTGACTTCCGTCCGGCAAGGCTCGCAGGCGCTCCAGGAGCTCGTGCTGCTTGGCCGACGCCTCTTGACGCCCGCGCTCGAAACGGCGACGTGACTCCCCCGGCTCCACGTTCTTGATGTGAGCGAGGATCATCGGGACGAGCGTGGTCGGTCGTTCACTCCATCGTGGTCGGGTGATGTCGATCTCGCCGGCACAGCGCATGCCGTACATGTCGAGGAAGGCTTCGATGGCGCGACGCGCTGGTGGGCCCCCGTCGAGACCGTCAATCGAGTCGAGGAAACCGTCCTCTTCGACACGGTGGAGGAAGGCAGCGACGTCGGGGTGCGGACGGACGGCGTCGGCGACGTCGAGGAGCGCCAGTCCCATCTCGGATGTGACGTTGTGGGGAACGGACTGCGTGAGGATGTCGGCTGCGTTCTTCTCGCCCAACCATGTCAGCAGGTGCTCGTTCAGCCACCACGTGGCTTCCATCGCTGTCATGTACACCTGGTGGCTGCGCGGATCGAACAACAAGCGCTTCAACTCGCCGATGTCGGAGAGGATGAAATCGAACAGCTCCGTGCCGGTCTTGGACCGGATGTCCCGTCGGCAGGCCTCGATCGAAGCCTCGCTCTGCGCGATCAGCTCCTCGACGATCGCGGGGTCCGGGTCGAGGAGGACCGTCGCGCCGACCAAGGGCGACAGCACGGGTGCGACGTCCGGTGGCGACGGGAGGAAGTTCTCGCGGTCGACGATCGTCTGCAGTGCATCTCGCAGCAACGGGTCGGTCTTGGCGGAGAGCTCGAGAAAGCTCGCGCGGCTGGATGGCGCGGCCAAGCGGGCCGTGATGTCGACGAACAACCGGCCACCGACTTCGGACATCGGCGCCGGGGTCGTCATCTGCCAGAGGGACAGCCCGAGCGGTTTGATCGCGTCGGTCATCATCTGGTTGTGACCGACGGAGACATAGACGTGATTCGCGCTGTCGTTGGCTGGAGGGATGGGGAACAGGGTGGTGATCGGGCGGCTCTGGACGACCTGGAAGGCGCCGTCGGCGAGGCACCACTCGATGTCTTGCGGACAACCGAAGTGAGCCTCGATTCGTCGGCCCAGCGCTGCGAGCCGGATCACCTGTGCGTCCGTGAGCGTCGGATCAGTCTGGATGTTCGAGTCGAGGATCGTCCCGCCGCGCACCCTGAACACGTCTGGGTTCACCATGCCGGACACCAGGGCCTCGCCGAGGCCGAAGCACGCTTCAACGGCGACGATCGTGCGATCGAAGTTCACCGGGTCAGCCGTGAACACGACACCGGACGCATCCGGGACGACCATCTGCTGCACGATCACCGCGATGCGGACGGTGCGATGGTCGACGTCGTTGCGCTGGCGGTAGGCGACCGCGCGTTCGGTGAACAACGATGCCCAGCACTGGCGAATCCGATCGACGATCTGACGGTGCCCGACCACCTCGAGGAACGTGTCGTGCTGGCCGGCGAACGACGCGGTCGGCAGGTCTTCGGCCGTCGCGCTCGAACGGATCGCCCACGCCGAACCCTCACCAACCTCGTCGACCGCGTGGGAGATCGTCGCCAAGAGGTCCTCCGGCAGCGGCGATCGTTCGATCCTCGATCGGATCTCGCCGCTGAGAGCGCTGACGTCGTCTCGATCGGCCGGCCGCGTGCGCGACAGCCGATCGAGGAGTGCGTCGACCGCGGCTCCGGTCATGAACCGACTGAAAACATCTGTCGTCACGCAGAATCCAGCCGGCACGTGGACACCCTCGATCCGGGTGAGCTCTCCCAGGTTCGCAGCCTTGCCCCCGACCAGCGCGACATCGCCCCGGTCGATTTGACCGAGACGAATCAGATCATTGGTCATTTCGACTCCAATTCGACGGTGCGGGTGGTGAGTGGGGATGAGCTTCTCGGGTGCGTGGAGCACTCGACGGGCGATGGTTCGCCGAACCACGTCGTGATCACCAGTGTGAGGGCGGGATCCGTGGAATCTCCCACCCAGGCGACGTGCCCGTCGGGGCGGATGAGCACCGCCGAGGGTTGCGGGACGTTGCCGAGCACCGGCAGTTCCCAGTTGTCCTCGCAGATCGCATCGATCACGTCGACGCGACCTGCGGCTGGCATCGCGTCGAACGCGCCCGGTTCGCCGAGGTTCAACAGGACGGGACGAGCCCGGTGGAGCAGCGCCGACGTTCGAGTCGGGCCACCGGCGGTGTGCAGATCTTGGTCGGGCATGCGTCGGCCGACGAGCGGGTGAGAGTTCGCGTCCTGACCGACGTCGTAGCAGACATCGAGACCGGTCATCATCGACGCGACGTGGTGTCTGGGTTGATCCATGCCGAGCAGCACGGTCATCGTGTCGCGCAGCGCTCGGGCGCGCTCGCCGCCCGCCGTGAGCGCGACCTGGGCCAAGGTGTTGTGCAACACCCGAGCCGCGACAGGATGCCGCTCCGTGTGAAAGGAGTCCAGCAGGCAATCGGGTGAGGCGCCGTGAACGACCTGGGCGAGCTTCCAGCCGAGATTGATCGCGTCCTGCAGTCCGACGTTCAGGCCCTGCCCGCCGTGCGGTGAGTGGATGTGCGCCGCATCGCCGGCGAGCAACACCCGACGATCCCTGTAGCTCCCCGCCTGACGAGTTGCGTCCGTGAATCGGGACATCCAGTGCACGGCGCGCATCCCGAAGTCGGTACCGAACACCGCGAACAGCGCTTCACGCACCTCGTCGATGGTCGGCTCTCCCCTGCGCAAGATCGATTCGGTGAGCACGAGCCGGACCGGACCGTCCGCCCCGATGCAGTTCGCCCCGTGCATGCCGATCTCGTCATAGCGGACCCCGACCTCGGGTTCGGCGGTGGTGTCGACCTCGGCGACGATCCAACTCTTCGTCGGTTCCGACCCGGTGAAGGCGATCCCGGCAGTCGCGCGGACCGCACTTCTGCCCCCGTCACAGCCAACCAGGTACTTCGCCCACACGTGCTCGCCGTCGGCGAGCTCCACATCGACGCCCGTGTCGTCCTGAACGAAACCGACCACGTCGCGGCCGCGCATGATCGGAACACCGAGATCACCGACGACCCACCCGGCCAGGATCGGTTCGAACTCGCTCTGACGCAACCCGAGCACGTAGTTGTGGCGGGTCGGGAGGTCGCTGACATCCATCCGAACGCCGCCGAAACCATGCGCCGAGTGCGTCCGACCGGCATCGAGGAAACGCTCGACGACACCACGCTGGTCGAGGACTTCCAGGGTACGGGGCAACAGCCCGCCGGCTCGAGAACCATCCACGTGCTGATC
>JAOBWQ010000318.1 GCA_025463425.1 Ilumatobacteraceae bacterium
GTCAACTATCGGCACCGCCCGTTCACCGGCGACGACCTGGCCCCGTGGCTGAAGTCGTTCTACGGCGAGCTGAAGACGCTGCTCGACGCCGGCACCAAGGTCATCGTCCACAACGAAGAGGTCGGTGACAAGGTCATCGGCATCATGGGCGGCTACATCCGCTGGAGTGGCCTGGTCGAGGACAGCTCGCAGGCGATCGTGATCACCGAGCGGATCGCCGAGCGTCAGCTCGACCCCTTCGCTCGTGAGGTCATCCTCATGGCCCACACCCTGCGCTGAACCGGCTGTAACGAACGCTCGGATGCCTTGCTCTAACCTTGCGTGATGAGCACGACTCCTGCCAATTGGCACCCTGATCCCGTCGGTCGACACCAGCTCCGGTACTGGGACGGCGCGAACTGGACCGAACACGTCAGCGACAACGGCGTGGCCGGGGTCGACCCGATGCAGCCGAAGGGGTTGGACCGCGTCGAGAGCGCGCTGACCTTCGGCAAGGACGTCGACCCGAACAAGATCGCCCAGCAGGTGGCCGGAACGGGCTACCGCGGTGCGGGTGTGGCTGGTGCGGCGTTCCAGGGCGGCGGCGGGCTGTTCAGCGAGCCGATCCTCGTCGTCAACCAGAAGGCCAAGCTGATCGAGCTGAACAACCAGTACACGGTGTTCAACTCGCAGGGCCAGCAGATCGGTTCGGTCAACGAGGTCGGGCAGTCGAAGGCGAAGAAGGCGATGCGCCTGCTCAGCAACCTCGATCAGTACATGACGCACAAGCTGTTGATCAGCGACGCCAACGGTGCGCCGGTGCTGCAGCTGACCAGGCCGGCGAAGGTGTTCAAATCCACCGTCATCGTCTCGGACCCCAACGGCGCCGAGATCGGCAAGATCGTGCAGGACAACGTGTTCGGCAAGATCCACTTCACGCTCGAGGCCGGCGGACAGACGCTGGGCTCGATCAACGCCGAGAACTGGCGTGCATGGAACTTCCGCATCGACGACCACACCGGCCAGGAGGTGGCTCGGATCACAAAGACGTTCGAGGGCATCGCCAAAGCGGTGTTCACGACGGCAGACAACTACGTCGTGCAGATGCACACGCAACTGCCGCAGCCGTTCCTCTCGCTCGTCGTCGCGGCAGCGTGCTCGGTCGACACCGCGCTGAAGCAGGACGACAAGTAACACGCGTTCGTCCCAGCAACTGCGGACGCAGGCGCGGTCGCGGCCGACAACGGTCGTGCCATGATCGCGGCCATGGCATCGATCACCGTGCAGGGCATCGCGATGGTCACCGTCGCGCCTGATCGTGCGGTGTTGACGCTTGCTCTCAGCCACGTCGCACCGACTGCCGGCGCGGCGCTCGACGAAGTCGCCGCTCGTTCGCATCGGGTCGAACGACTGCTGGGTGAGCACCGCCTCCAACCTGCGGACTGGTCGACGCACGGCGTCAGCGTGGCCGAGGAGTGGGAGTGGAAGAACGACACGAACACCAACGTCGGCTTCCGGGCGTCATCCGGGGTGACGGTGCGGATCGTCGACCTCGACGTGATCGGTCCACTCCTCCACGACGCCGTCGAAGCCGGCGGTGCGCAGATCCGCGATCTGACGTGGTCGTTGTCGCCGGAACATCCCGCCCGACGCGAGCTGCTCGGTGCCGCGGCGCTGGACGCCGTACAGCGAGCAGATGCCTATGCCGACGCGCTCGGCCTGCAGCGGGGTGCCGTCGAAGCGGTCAGCGACCTGCCGATCGCCGAGGCCTTCGGGCCCTTGCCGACGGCGACGTTCGCGCGCGCGAAGTCCGGCGAGGCAGCACCCATCAGCGTGAACGGTGGCGAGATCGAGCTCAGCGCGACCGTGCACGTGCGGTTCACGACACTTCCGCGCTGAACGATCGCCGATAACCTTGCGGCCGATGCGCGGTCGGCGGGTGCTCGTGAGCGGGATGGGCAGTGAGCTCGGCTCGCTGGTCGCATCGCTGCTGGAGGCCGAACCATGGGTCGGCGAGCTCCAGGGCATCGACGTCGATCCGCCTCGGCGTCGCCTGCGCACCGCCGAGTTCCACCGCGTCGATCCGAGCGATCGCGAGCGCGCCGTCGAGCTCGTCACCCGGTTCGACCCGCACGTATTGGTGCACGTCGCCGTGTGGGAGCCCGACGCGCGAGTCAACACCGCGACCGCACACCGGTTGACCAACGACTTCGCGACGTCCATCCTCGGTGGTGCCGCCGAATGCCCGGCACTCGAACAGATCGTCGTCCGCAGCGCCGCGGAGATCTACGGCCGGGCCCGCAATTCACCATCGCGACCCGACGAAACCGCCCCGGTCGCGCCGACCTCGGAGTTCGGACGGATGGCCGCGCGGATCGAGGCGACGGCCGCCGACGTCGGCCACCGTACGGGTGTCGCCGTCGGCGCAGTGCGGCTCGCACCCGTCCTCGGGCCACACGTGCCGAGCCCGCTCGGCCGGCTGTTGCGGATGCCAGCCGTTCCGTTCAGCCTGCTCGCCGATCCACCGTTCGCGGTCATCCGCGATCTCGACGCCGCCACCGCACTGGTCGCCGCTGCGCGAGTGGGCCTGGCGGAACCGGTCAACGTCGCAGCCCCCGGCGCGATCACCGCGTGGCAGGCGATCCGACGCGGCCGACGTCTGGCGCTGCCGATGGTCGGCCCCGAATGGCAGCTGGCGCGACGGCTCAGCCACCTCTTCGGCGCTCCCGTCCCTGAGCACGTCGTCGAGGCACTGCACCGCGGTCGCTTGATCGATCGTGGCCGGGCCCAACACCTGCTCGGCGTGACCCCTGCGTCCTCGACGCCGGAGGTGATCGACAGCCTCTATGCGTGGCCGTCGGTGGTGCACGTCACGCGGGCCAGCCTGCAGCAGCGGCCGGGTGCAGCGTGACCGTGTCCGCCGACAACGCCCGGATGGCTCAGCTCGCCGTCGACGAGTGGGGGCGCGACGCTCGTCTGATCGATCTGCTGTCCCCCGTCGCCAGGCTGCGCTGGGACGTCACGTTCGCCGACGAAGTCCGCCTGCCAGCTGGTCCCGCGCTCGTCGTCGTCAACACCCGCCGGTTCGCGCTCACGCCCATCGCCGTCGCATGGGCGCTCGGCGACGAGCTCGAACGGCCGGTCCGCTTCGTCGGCCGACCCGACATCGTCCCGTTCGGACCGCTCCTGCGTCGCTCCGGTGGTCTGCTTGCGCGCGCGGACGAAGTCGCCGGCGCGCTCCGCGACGGTGCGCTGGTGCTGGTCGGCGCCAGCCCCGGGCTCGGAGCCGAACACGTCGGGACGATCGAACCGGAGATCGTCGGCGCGGCGCTGCGCGAGCGCGCACCGATCCACGTCGCTGCGGTCCGGAGCAGCGCGACGAAGCGTCACATCGGGGTCGAGATCGACCACGCCCTGCGCCCCGGTCGGCGCCGACGTGGACCACTGGCTGAAGTGGAGCTGGCCGAGTCAGCACAGACGCGCCTGCGCGATCTGCTCCGCGGATCCACCGGCGGCGTCGCCGATCTGGCCGCGGCACGCATGGCACTGCGAGGTTCGGCATGACGTTCGTGCGGGCGTCCGACGGTGCGCGCATCCACTACGAGGCCATCGGACGGCGTCACGCGCCACCGGTGCTGATGGTCCAGGGCCTCGGCACGGACAAGCACGGCTGGGATCTCCAGCGTGTCGCTCTTGCGCCGCGCTACCGCACGATCGCGCTCGACAACCGCGGCGCAGGACGCAGCGACAAGCCGTTCGGGGACTATTCGCTGGAGCAGATGGCCGACGATGCCATCGCCGTGCTGGACGACGCCGGCGTCGACTCCGCCCACGTGATCGGCGCGTCGATGGGCGGGGCGATCAGCCAGGTGATCGCACTGAAGTACCCGGAGCGGGTCCGCTCGCTGACCCTCGCGTGCACGGCCTGCCGTCATCATCCCTGGCGCCGCGAGCTGCTCGAGGGGTGGGCCCGGCAGGCTGAGGAGCACGGCATGGGCTCGATGGCCGCCGAAGCCGCGCGCTGGGTGATCGGCCCGCGCTCGTTCCGGCGGATCTGGCCCCTGCTCGGATGGTTCGGCCCGCTCTCGATCCTGCGTCCGGCACACGCCTTCGTCGGCCAGGTGGCGGCGATCCTGGCCACCGACGATTCGCTGGCCGACCAGCTTCCGACGCTGCGCGTCCCGACCCTGATCCTGGTGGGCAACCAGGACATCCTCACCCCGCGCGGCGATTCGGAAGAGCTCGCCGAACGCATCCCGAACTCGGAGCTGGTCGTCATCTCCGGCGCGGCGCACGGGCTGATGATCGAACATGCCTCCACGTTCAATCGGCTGCTGCTCGACTTCCTCGACCGGTGCGTGAAGGCCGACAAGCGCACCACGTTCCGCGCGGCAGACCACGACGCACCACCTGCAGTCGCGTCGTAGCTGTGCGCGTCGTCGTCGTTGGTGCGGGCTTGGCAGGGCTCGCCGCCGCGGCCGGTCTCGCAGCACGGGGACACGCAGTGACCGTGCTCGACAAGGGCCAATCGCCGGGTGGCCGATTGGCGACTCGGCGGATCGGCACGGCGACGCTGGACCACGGCGCGCAGTTCTTCACCGTGCGCAGCGACGCGTTCGCCGCGTTCGTCGCGCCGCATCGGGCCAGCGGCCTCGTGCGCGAATGGTGTCGCGGGTTTGGCATCGACGACGGCTATCCGCGCTACGCGGTGACGGGTGGGATGA
>JAOBWQ010000358.1 GCA_025463425.1 Ilumatobacteraceae bacterium
TCATCCAGGCCAACCTCCGCCTCGTCGTCAGCGTCGCCAAGCGGTTCGAGGGCCGCGGTGTCGCACTGCTCGACCTCATCCAGGAGGGCAACGTCGGGCTGATGCGCGCGGTCGAGAAGTTCGACCACGAGCGCGGCTTCAAGTTCAGCACCTACGCCACGTGGTGGATCCGCCAGGCCATCGGACGCGCGGTCAACGACACGTCGCGCACGATCCGCGTACCGGCTCACGTGCGCGAGCAGTACAGCCTGATCGACCAGAGCACCCAGAAGCTGTGGGACTCGCTGGATCGAGCCCCGACCACCGCGGAGATCGCCGACGATGCGGGCATCCGCACCGAGCGCGTCGCGCTGGCTCAACAGCACCGCTCACCCATCGTCTCGCTGTCGTCGCCGACTTCGCTCGACGGCGACTCGGTGGTTGGCGACACCGTCGAGGACCGCGATGCTCTCAGCCCGTACGAGACCACGGCGACGGCGCTCGAACACCACGCGCTGCACGTGCAGTTGGCCCGGCTGAACGAGCGCGAGCGCACGGTGCTGCGGGCGCGGTTCGGCCTCGGCGATGCCCCGCAGACCCTGTCCGAGCTCGGCGAGACGATGCACCTCACCAAGGAGGGCATCCGTCAGATCGAAGCCCGCGCCCTCGGCAAGTTGCGCCACCCCAGCCTGACCCGCCTCTGGAACACGGCCCAGCGCGAGCCCTTCCCGGTGTGAGGGCGCGACGCGTCGCTACGTGAACGTGCGACGCGCGGCGACGAGCTGTTCGAGCAACGCGCGCGTTGCGCCGGCGACCGGCGTGCGCTTCATCGCCGGGTCGCGCACGAGCAGCTCGCGTCCGGGCCCGTCGACGACGTGCGCTCCGGCCTCGGCGCAGATGAGCGTTGCCGCGGCGTAGTCCCAGACGCCGTGGGCATCGACGCTGCAGTCGACGAAGCCGTCGAGGACGCCGGCAGCGACCAGGCAGAGGTCGAGTGCAGACGCACCGAAGGCGCGGAACTGCCGCCATCCGAGGTTCGCCGGAGGCATCCCGCTGAGGCCGACGAACGCATCAGCCAGAGTCGTGCAGGACGAAGACTGCAGGCGCGTGCCGTCCAACCAAGCGCCCTCGCCGCGGACCGCCGAGTAGGTCACACCGGTGGCCTGGTTGCGGACCAGTGCGACCGCGAGACCGTCGTCGTCGGCCAGGCACAGCGAGGTCGCGAACCACGGGACGCCCTGGCTGGCGTTGGTCGAACCGTCGAGGGGATCGACGATAACCATCGGGCGATCTCCACACAGAGTCAGCCCGCTCTCCTCGGACAGCACGCTGAAACCGGACGCGGCGATCGCGGCCAGACAGATCTCGTCAGCGACGAGATCGACGCTGTACTGACCGGCCCGGACGCCCGACGGCCCCCAGTCGGCGTTGGTGCGCAGGGCCGCGCCGACCTCGTCGGCGATTGCCGAGAACAGTGTCACAACGTCCCGGAGCATCAGCAGCAGGGTAGTCTCGCGGCACTGCTCGACGGGGGCAGCTGTCCACGAGAGGGTTCCATTGGCTGTCATCGATGTCGCCGGATTCATCGCCGATGTGAAGGGCCATGCCATCGATCACGGGTTCCACGTCCACGACGAGCGCCACTTCGTCGAGACGTACTCGCTGCGCCAGCTGTGGGAGGTCGACCTGCACCCCGAGGAAGCGTGCAGCGGCCCGATCGACCTGCACCTCTCCTTGGAGGTCGACCCACGAGCACTGCTCGGCTTCGAGGACGAGGTCCTCAAGATGGACGACCCGGACGACCAGCCCCCCAACGGGTTCGCGTTCCCGGTGCACTTCACGTGGACCCTGCCGCCGCTCCACCAGCCGCCCGACCTGCTGATTCTCGCCACCGACCTCGCCGGGGTGGGCGGGATGGAGCTGCCGCTGGAGGTGTCGGCCATCGATTCCTTCGCCAGCGTCACCGACGCTCCGGAGCGCAGCCTCTCGATCGTCGCCCGCCTGTCGATCGAGCTGGCCGACGTGTATTCGAGTGCTGACGAGCCGCTGTGCGCCACGCTCGATCGTTGCAAGGATGTCAGCCTGTACCTGTTGGAGCAGGCACCGCACTGGCTCGACGAGGCCTGAAAGCGGACGATCAACGCGATGGCCCGTCCGCCCGGGTCTGATCGGGTGCCGCCGGTGCTGCGACCGCTAGAGTCGCTCGAACAGTCCCCTGTTCCATGCCCAGAAAGGCAACGCCCATGCGTGTGCGCGAACTGATCGACATCCTGCGGGATCAACCCCCGGACGCGGAGGTCGAGCTTGCCGTGGTCGCGCCCGTCGAGGACGACAACGAGGACATCACCGTCGATCGGTACTCGGTCGAGGGCGTGCTGCCGTGGGAGGACGAAGGCGACGAAGGCGTCGTCATCTGGCTCGTCGGCGGCGAGGACGACGACGTGGACTCGTTCCTCGACGCGATCGAAGAGCACGAGGACTGAACAGCCGGACTGAGTCCCGCCGGCCTGTCAGGCTGCGTCGGGGTTCAACCCGAACCGCTTGACGACGTCGAGCGCAACGACATCGGTGCCGGCGAGCGCGCGGGTGTCGTCGTTGTCGGCGGCGAGCCACACTGCGGCCGCTGCCGGCACTTCCGGCGATTGACCGGTCGCTGCGGTGCCGGCCTGGGCCGAGCGAGCCCGCCCGACCTCGGTCACCACGTGGCCCGGGTTGAGGTTGTAGGTCCGCACGCCGGACGGCCCGAACTCGGTGTGCAGCACGCCGACGATGCGATGCGCGCCGCCCTTCGCGATCGCGTAGGCCAGCCCCCAGCCGCCCTTGCCGAACGGCGCACGCGGCGAGAGCGTGGCTGCCCCGGAGGTGAGGTGCACGATCACGCCACTGCCGCGCTCGAGCATCCCCGGGAGCACCGCTTGGACCAGGATGAGCGGGGTGATCGCATCAGCGGACACGACCCGGTCGATCATCTCGATGCCCACCGTCAGCGCCGGATCGTTGATCCCGGGACCCTGGTAGATCGCGTTGCTGATCAGCACGTCGACGCGTCCGAACGCCGCCAGGCTTGCCTCCGCCGCCGATGCGACCGACGCCCGATCGGTGAGGTCCATCGCGACGCTGACACATCCGACGCCGAGCGCAGTGATCTCGGCGACCAACGACGGCAGCCCGCCCGGCAACGTGACGCCCGCAACCGGATCGTCGAGCGTCGTACCGGCGAAGGCCGCACCATCGGCGGTCGCCGACCGCGCGGTGACCACCACGTCGTAGCCGGCGCGCGCGAAGCCCAACGCGGTGGAGCGACCGATCCCGCGGCTGGCTCCGGTGACGACGGCAACTGGACGATGACCCATCTGGTCGAACCTACACGGGCCCCTCGATCACAATTAGATTGGGCGGCCATGTCCTACTGGCTCATCAAGTCCGAGCCTGATGCGTTCAGCATCGACGATCTCCGCAAGGCGAAGACGACGATCTGGGACGGCATCAGGAGCTACCAAGCGCGCAACTACCTGCAGTCGGCGAAGGTGGGCGATCTCGCCCTGTTCTACCACTCGAACGCAAAGCCGCCGGGCGTGGTCGGGCTGGCCAAGGTCACCGCGGTGGACATCGTCGATCCCACCCAGTTCGACGAGACGTCGCACTACTACGACGCCACGAGCAAGCGCGATGCGCCGCGGTGGATGACCGTCAAGTTCGGCTTCGTCGAGAAGTTCCCCAACCTGATCAGCCTCGACGAGCTCAAGGAGAAGTTCTCCGGCGAAGATCTGATGGTGGTCCGCAAGGGCATGCGCCTGTCGGTCACACCGGTCGACGACGCGATCGCCGACGAGATCATCGTCCTCGCTCGCGAGAAGCGGTGAGCGAGTCGGCGCCGGTTCGCTTCGACGGCCAGGTCGTCGTCGTCACCGGCGCCGGACGAGGCATCGGGCGCGAGCACGCGCTGCTCCTGGGCGCCCGTGGCGCGACCGTCGTGGTCAACGACATCGTCGCCAAGCACGCCGAACGCACCGCGGAGGACATCGTCGCGGCGGGCGGAACAGCGAGCGCCGTCTGCCGGTCGATCTCCGATCCCGTCGACGCGGCAGCCGTCGTCACCGGCGCGCACGATCGATACGGCCGGGTGGACGCCGTCCTCAACAACGCCGGCAACGGAGGGCCGACCGGTCCGATCGACGGCATCGACGACGAGACGCTGCACAAGATCGTCGACTCGCACCTGCTCGGCTCGTTCTACACCGCTCGCGCAGCGTGGCCGATCATGCTCGCCCAGGGAGGCGGGCGGATCGTGTTCACGTCGTCCGGCAGCGCGATGGGCGCCGCGGGCTCGGCCGCGTACTCGATGGCCAAAGCCGGGCTCTGGGGGCTGACCCGCACCCTCGCGATCGACGGCGCAGAGCACAGCATCGTCGTCAACGCGATCTCGCCGATGGGCTACACCTACGGCGCCTCGCTGAACCCGAACGAGGACACCCGACGGTGGATGGAGGCGACGATGCCCCCCGAGCTGTGCTCCCCCGCCGCGGTCCTGCTCTGCCATCCGGATGCGCCGTGCACGGGCGAGATCATCAGCAGCGCAGGCGGTCGAGTGGCACTGATCGCGACGGTCGGCGTTCCGGGCGTGGACCTCGGGCCGACGATCAGCATCGAAGCCCTTCGCGATCGCTGGCACGAAGTCGTCGCGCTGGAAGGTGGCCGGCCGTTGACCATGAGCCGAGACGAGCTGGCCTTCTTCTCCGGCGATCGAGCGTTCTGATCCCGCGACTGCCTGTAACGAATCGCCGCCCCGGACTAACTTCCCGATCATGAGCTTGGATCGAACTACCCCGACCACACGTGCCCTGACCTTCGCCGCCGCCGCAGCGTTCGTCCTGATCGCCGCGGGGTGCAGCTCCGACAAGGCCGCCGCGCCGACCACCACGGCGGCGAAGGCGACGACCACGGTCGCGGCACCGGCGACGACCGACTCGACCAAGCCCACCGACGCGACGTCACCGGCAACTGCGGCGACGACGGCACCGACCGAAGCGACCACCGCCGACACCACGGCAGACACCACCGCGCCGAGCGACACGACGGCGGCGACCTCCGAAGCGACGGTCGACACCACGACTGCGGGAGGCGATGCCGCTGTGCCGGTGTGGGAGCAGAACGCAGTGGCACACCGCGGCCAGAACGGCAAGACCTTCACGATCGACTGCACGAAGGACGGCACCCCCGGCCCGATCTGGGGCACCGAGACCTATACAGACGACTCGTCGATCTGCACCGCGGCTGTGCACGTCGGGTTGATCACCGTCGCGACCGGCGGCAAGGTCAGCTACCAGATCGCCGCGGGCACCGACACGTATCCGGGGATGGACGGCAACGGCGTCACGTCGTCGCAGTACGGCGAGTGGCCCGGCAGCTTCGTGTTCCCCGACGCACCCCCCGGGTCGGGCACGTTCACACCCAGCACCGAAACGTGGGACGAGAGCGTCTCCACCGGCACCGCAGCCGTCGGCGACAAGATCGTCGTCGACTGCTCGACCGACGGCCACCTCGGCAGCGTGTGGGGCACCGGTACCTACACGAGTGACTCGTCGATCTGCACCGCAGCCGTCCTGGAGGGCCTCGTCACCGTCGACAAGGGCGGTGTCGTCGTGGTCGACGTGACCGCTGGTCAGGACTCGTACAAGGGCAGCACCAAGAACGGCGTCACCTCGAGTGACTACGCCGCATGGGGCCTCAGCTTCTCGTTCCCCAAGGACCAGACCCCACCGCCGACCAAGACGACGAGTGACACCACCACGCCGACGACCTGACCCGGTGGTGACGACGGGCATTCGTATGATGACGCGACGCCCGTCGTCGCCGAGAACTGCCCGAGCTGTGGTGCGCCGCTGACCTTGGAGGCGGGGCGCTGCGCCTACTGCCACGTGCCCGTGGTCGTCTCCGCCGAGGGTGCGGTGAGCCAGCCCGTGCCGGCCAGCGCGGTCGACCCCGACGCACCGTTCTCGATGCACATCGACGACGTCTTCGTGATCAGGGGGCGGGGCACGATCGCGACGGGCAAGATCGCGACCGGCTCGATCTGCGTCGGTGACCCGCTCGTCATCGAGGGCGCCGGCGGCCGACACAACACGACGTGCACCGGCATCGAGATGTTCCGCAAGCAACTGGAAGTCGCCGCCGTCGGTGCCAACGTCGGCCTTCTCCTGTCAGGCGTCGACAGGGTCGAGGTCGCGAGCGGCGACTGGCTGCGCGCTGCGGGCCGGTAACCGGCCGAGACGGCCGGGACGGCCGATCAGTCGGTCGAAGCCGGTGTCCGCCGGCGGACGAGGACCAGGCAACCGACGCCGAGCAGGGTGAGGGCGAGACCGATGAGGATGCTGTCGGTGCTGTTCGAACCGGTCGTCGCGATCACGTTGCCGTTCGCGTCGGTGACGGGCGTTGCGCTGCCGAACAGGGTCGTCGACGAATAGGGCGAGTACACGGTGGAGGTCGTCGGCAGGTCGGCGGAGTCCACCGAGATCGCGCCGAGCG
>JAOBWQ010000359.1 GCA_025463425.1 Ilumatobacteraceae bacterium
CGTTCGAAGCGGTCGACTACCTGCGCAACTTCCCCCAGCTGTGCGGTCCGGTGTTCACGTTCACCGGCGACAACAAGTCCCACTCCGAGCTCGTCCGCCGCCTCGACGAGCACGAGGACTACTCGTCGTGCCTGGAGCTCAGCGAGGTCGCGCTCACGCCGGCGTGCTGCTACCCGGTCTACCCGTCGCTGGCAGGTCAGCTCGGTGCGGAAGAGGGCATCTACTCGACGATGGGCTACTGCTTCCGGCACGAGCCGTCGGTTGACCCGATGCGGCTGCAGGCGTTCCGCCAGCGCGAGCACATCCGGGTCGGCACGCCCGACCAGGTGCTCGACTGGCGCGAGGTCTGGGTCGACCGGATCCCGAAGCTGCTCGAATCGATCGGCCTCGAGTTCCGCTCCGACTTCGCCAACGATCCGTTCTTCGGTCGGGCCGGGCGGTTGATGTCGATGAGCCAGCGCGAGCAACAGCTCAAGATCGAGTGGCTGGTGCCCGTTTTCGGCGAAGAGGATCCGACCGCGTGCGTCTCGGCGAACTACCACCAGAACCACTTCGGTGAGCTGTTCGGCATCACCACGCCCGACGCCGCGGAGGCCCACTCGGGCTGTGTCGGCTTCGGGCTCGAGCGATGTGTCGTCGCGATGTTCGCTGCCCACGGCACCGACGTCGCGAAGTGGCCCGACTCGGTCACGAAGGTCGTCTGGCCGTGAGCACCGACCTCACCGCGAACCCGGGGCTGGTGATGCCCGCGGCCGCGTCGCACCAACCGCACCCGCTGCACGCGCATGACCGGATCTGGCCGGAGACCAACTGCTACGTCGACCTGTGGATCGAGCTGCTCCACGCGATCGGCGCCGATCCGTTGGCGGCGCTGGCGTTCACGGTCAGCGCCGGTTTCGACGGCGAGCAGTGGGAGTTCTTCAAGTACCCGCCCGAGGACCTCCGCTTCGCCTACGGCATCGAGGTGAGCGAGCTGAACATCTGGCGCAGCGTCGAGGAGCACGTCGTCACCCATCTCGAGCTCGGCCATCTGATGACCATCGAGTCCGATGCGATGCACCTGCCCGACACGGCCGGCGATTCCTACGGCCTGCAGCACCAGAAGACCACGATTGCGCCGAGCCGGATCGACCCCGAGGCGCGGCGGCTGACGTACTTCCACAGCCGCGGTTGCTTCGAGCTGAGCGGCGACGACTACGACGCGATCATGAACAGCTATTCGCCGTGGCCGCCCTACGCTGAACGCGTCGACCTCTCCCGTCTCGTGCTCCACGACGAGGACGGCCGGCGCGCGGTGGCGGAGGCGCTTCTCGGCCAGCACATCGCGCGGCGACCGGTCGCGAACCCGGTGCCGGCGATGGCCGACCGCATCGTCGCCGACACGCCTTGGCTGCGCGCCAACCCCTCCGAGGCGTTCCATCGCTATGCGTTCGGAACCCTTCGCCAGTGCGGCGCATGGGCCGAGGTCCTCGCCGACTTCGTCGGCTGGTTGCGCCCCACCGAGTTCGAGTCGTGCAGCACGTCCTTGCGCGAGCTGTCCGCGACCGCCAAGACCTGCCAGTTCAAGCTGGCCCGCGTCGCCAATGGTCGCGACGCCGATCTGTCCGGGCTGTTCGACACGATGGCAGCTCACTGGGACGCGGCCTACGAGGTCCTCGTCGGTGCGAACTGACCAACGGCTCGTCGACTGGCAGGTCACCTCGACCGACCCGGGTGCCGCCGCCGTACCCGCCGAGCTCGACGCGGAGCTGACGTGGGTCGCCGCGCCGTGCCCCGGAACTGCCGCCGGCGCGTGGCGGGCAGCCGGCCTCTGGACAGATGACGACGACGTCGACTTCGACGCGTTCGACTGGTGGTTCCGAACCGGCCTCCGCGGCGATGCCGACCAGCCCACCGTCGTGCACTTCGACGGCATCGCCACCATCGCCGACGTGTGGCTCGACGGACAGCACGTGCTGCACAGCGAGAACATGTTCGTCGCCCACGAGATCGCGGTCCCCGCGGGCGAGATCCACGAGCTGGTCGTGGTCTGTCGCTCGCTGAACACCTGGCTCGCGACCCGGCGGCCTCGTGGTCGCTGGAAGACCCGCCTCGTGGCTCAGCAGCAGCTCCGCTGGGCGCGCACGACGTTGCTCGGTCGGATGCCGAGCTGGCTGCCGCGTGCTGCCCCGGTCGGGCTCTGGCGCGAGGTCCGCGTCGCGGCGCCCGCCCCTCGCCTCGACCGCGTCCGTCTCGCGACCCGCGTCGACGGACCCGCTGGAACGCTGGACCTCGTCGCAGAGGGGCGATCGCTCGCCGTGCCGACGTCGGCACGGCTGATCCTCGGCAACACAGCGGGCCCGCTCGAGATCCGCGTCGTCGACGGCAGCTGGTCGGTCCGGGGTTCGGTGACGCTCGACGAACCAGCCCTCTGGTGGCCGGCCACTCACGGTGAGCCGGCGCTGCATGCGGCCCTCGTCGACCTGGACTTCGCCGACGGATCCAGTGTCGCGGTGCCACTCGGTTCGGTCGGCTTCCGATCGGTCGAGGTGGACACCAGCGACGGCGGACTGGCGATCAGCGTGAACGGCGTGGCGGTCTTCTGCCGCGGCGCGTGCTGGGTGCCGATCGATCCGGTCACGTTGTCGGCGTCGCCGAATGCGCTTCGTCACGCGTTGCGTCAGGTGGTCGAAGCCGGGATGAACATGGTGCGACTCACCGGCACGATGGTCTACGAACAGCGTGAGTTCTACGAGCTGTGCGATGAGCTCGGGATCATGGTCTGGCAGGACCTGATGTTCGCGAACATGGACTACCCGGTCGACGACGAGGGCTTCGCCGACACCGTCGCGGTGGAGATCGATCAGGTCCTCGACCGGTTGGGGCAGTTCGCGTGCCTCGCCGTCGTGTGCGGCGGCAGTGAGGTCGAGCAGCAGGCTGCGATGATGGGCCTCGACGCCGCCGACACGGCGCACCGGTTCGGACGGGAGGTCCTGGCCGCACTGGTCGGGAAGGCGGCCACGCCGATCGCGTACATCGCGAACAGCCCCAGTGGCGGGCCGTTCCCGTTCTCGGTGTCGACCGGCGTCAGTCACTACTACGGCGTCGGCGCCTACCGTCGGCCGCTCGACGACGCTCGTCGAGCCTCGGTGCGGTTCACCACGGAGTGCCTCGCGTTCGCCAACGTCGGTGGCCGTGAGGCGTTGGAGCCGTTCATCGACGCCGGCGACGGTCCGGGTCACTCGCCGCGCTGGAAGCGTGGCGTGCCACGAGATCGCGGCGCCGGATGGGACTTCGAAGACGTGCGCGACCACTACGTGCGCGAGTTGTTCCGCGTCGAGCCGGCCGAGATCCGCTCGATCGATCCGGCGCGATACCTCGACCTCGGCCGGGCTGCCGCCGCATGCGCGATCGAGTCGACGCTCGGCGAGTGGCGCCGACCCGGCTCGACCTGCAACGGCGCACTGCTCTTCACGATGCGCGACATGGTTGCCGGCCCTGGTTGGGGAGTGCTCGATTCCGCCGGCCGACCGAAGTCGGCGTACTACGCCGCCGCACGCGCCAGCGCGCCGGTCGCGGTCTGGGTCACGGATGAAGGCCTCGACGGGATCGCCGCCCACGTTGCCAACGACCGACCATCGCCATTGGTGGCCGAGCTACGCGTGCGCCTGTTCGATCTCGCCGGTCACCAGCACTCCGAGGTGTTCTACCCACTCGAACTGCCGGCTCACAGCTCGCGCACCTTGTCGGTCGATGCGCTGCTGGGTGGCTTTCGCGACCTCACGTCGGCGTATCGGTTCGGACCGCAGGCGATCGACGTCGTCTCGATCCAGTTGCTCGCGCCGGCCGGGCTGCTCGGCGAGGCGACCTTCCTGCCGTCTGGACACGCCCGCGCCCAGGTCCCGGATGTCGGCCTGCAAGCCGAAGCCAGTCGTGTCGACGGTGATGCGATCGAGGTCAGCATCCGCACGAGCCAGTTCGCGCAGTACGTGTCGGTCGATGCGACGGGGCACGATGCCGATCAGAGCTGGTTCCACCTCGCCCCGGGCGACGAGCGCACCGTGCGCCTCTCGCCGCGCGCCGGTGGCCGGGTCACGACAGCGCCGATGATCGACGTCGGGGCTCTCAACTCGCTCGCCCGGATCTCGGCGAGGTTGCGCGACTGAACGATCGCTACTCGGTCCGGCTCACCGCTTGGCGGCTGACTCGACTGCGCGAAGGCAGCCGTCGGCGAACCGATCGAGCCCCCACCCGTCGATGTGCCGCCGTCCGGCAGCCGCGACGCGTCGGCGTGTCGTCTCGTCGGTGCTGATTCGCTCCAGTGCACTGGTGAGCGCGGCGGCGTCGTTGCTGGGGAACACGAGCGCGGTCTCGTCGTCGACGCACAGGTCCGGCACGCATCCCACCGCGTCCGAGACGATCACGCAGGTGCCGCTGCTCATCGCCTCGTTGACGACGAGACCCCACTCTTCGGAGTCGCTCGCGAGCACGAAGGCGTCGGCCAGCCCCATCAGCTCCGGTGTCTCGGTGTAGCTCGCGTACGGCCGGAACAGCACGGTGCCCGGCCCGCACTCGACGATCTCGCCCCGGTGGCGATCGATGGTCGGCAGCCCGAGGCCGCGGCACTGATCGACGAGCGCGGAGAGCTCGTCGCCCTCCCCGACGACCACCAGCGCCGGCGTTGCCTCGCCGAGCAGTTGACGCAGCGCGGCGTACGCCGTGATCACGAGGGGGAGGTTCTTCTTGGCCACCAGCCGGCCGAGGCTGAGCAGGTAGCGGTCCGGGAGACCGTAGTGAGCCGTCCGTTCGGCACGCTGGGCGCGTGCGGCTTCTGCCCCGGCGGTGAAGTGCGCGTTGTCGACCACGTCGTAGCCGGTGAAGATCCGCGCGCCGTCGAGTCCGAGGCCCTCGAAGAACTCGCGCTGGGGGGTGCCGGCAACGAAGCCCGCCGCGAAGCGGCGCACCACGAAGGCCTTGAACGCCATGCGGTACCTGCCGGTCGCCGACGTCGCGGCGTGGGTGTCGTTCATCATCACGGTGCGCGATCGCAAACCACGCGCGAACACGTTGATCATCAACGACCAGTGCCAGTACGACGGCAGCAGCACCACGCCCGGCCGGCGACGGAACAGGAGCGGGACGACGGTGCGCAACGTCCGCACAGGGCGGAACTGCATCTCGGGCGGCTCGAGACCCATGTCGTGCACGCCGTCGACTGCCTCCGAGCTCCACGAGTAGATCCCGCTGCTGGAATACATCTGCACGCCCTCCAGCTCCCATCCGGCCTCGGCCAGACGGGTCCGGGCCGCGGCGAAGCGGGCATGGTGGTACGGGCCCCAGTTGCCCCAGACGATGAAGGCGCGTCGCGCCGAGCGACGTGCCATCAGAGCGCGACCTTCACGAAGGAGGGGCCGCGATGTCGCGGTTGGCGAGCCACATCCGGCGCGTCGACACGCCGAACACGATCAGGGCCGTGCCGTTGCAGATCCCCTCGACGAACGGCACAGCGGTGTTGCCCATGTGCGAGGCCAGCAAGGCGATGGAGGTCAGGCTGCCGATCGCGAGCGCCATCATCGTCCACGCGACGCGGCGCTGCATGCCGCGCGACTGGAGGAGGACCGACAGCGGTTGGATGATCAGCTCCGGCACCGAGACGATGACGAGGAGACGCAGGACGTGCGCGGCCGGGACGTACTCGGCGCCGAGCAGAGTGCGGATGAGGAAGGGCGCGAGTGCGATGACCGCCGCCCCGACGGCACTGCCCACCGCGAACACCAGCACCAGCGTGCGCAGCATCTTGATCGCGAGGCGGTCGGTCAATGCCGCGGCCAGTGATGGGAACAGGAAACCGGAATAGGCGACAGCGAGGAGGCTGATCGGCTGGGTCCACTTCTGGACTGCGCCCAGCGACCCGGCTTGCTCGGCGC
Organism: Ilumatobacteraceae bacterium; assembly: GCA_025463425.1. Classification (GTDB taxonomy): domain Bacteria; phylum Actinomycetota; class Acidimicrobiia; order Acidimicrobiales; family Ilumatobacteraceae; genus WLMZ01. Next base: position 5,907 of record JAOBWQ010000359.1, read on the forward strand.
TGGAGGTGCGCTCGACGATGAGCAGCACGAACCCCTGGAGCACCGCGGCCAGGCTGGCGAACCCGAAGCTGACCGACCCGGTCCAGGGGTTGGTGCGCTTGGACGGCGACCACGGGACCGTCATCGTGGCCATCGTCCAGGCGCCGATGCCACCGCAGATGACCCAGCTGCTGTAGGACGCGACTGCAGCTGCGGTCAGGAGGTGCCGGCCGGGCGTGACGATGACGGTGACCAACGTGACGACGTTGCCTGCCGCGACCATCCACTCGGCACTGACCGGCGACTTGATCGCTCGAACTGCGCCGAGCACGCCGTGTGCGATCGCCCAGGTCATCGCCTGTCCACACAGCGCGATCACACACAGCCGGGGGAGGCGGTCATCTGCGTAGGCCAGGGCTGCGGCCGCCAGGAGGAGGACGACCGGGAGCTGGATCAGCATCCGCCGGGTGAGCCACGGGATGACCTTGCGGGTGTCGAGGCCCTTGGCGAGATCGATGGTGAGCCGCGAGCTCGAGCCGAAGTCGATGATCCCGCCGACCGCGATCGTGACCCCGTACAGCGCAACGAACGCACCGAACTCGCTCGGTGAGGTGCGCCGCGCGAGCACCAGCATCGCGAGGCCCGTCGCAGCCTGCCCGGCGATCAGCGCGGAGCCGGTTCCCAGCGTTCCGAACGCGGAACGACGCCAGCCCGAGCGACGTGCCGGGGCAGCGGGCACGTGGTCCGCGAGATCGATCGTGACCTCGGACTGCATTGCGGAATTGTACAGAGCGGGCTGCGCCGGGACGGTGAACCTTGACGCTTCCCTGACGATCCGCCACCGTGCATCCGATGAGCGACGGACGATCGATCGACGTTCGCCGAGCCGAATTCGTGCCCGGCTGCCGCCGATTTCAAGGGGCGTTGCTCAACTCTTGATCAAGTCGTTTCAAGACCCCTGACGGGGGGCCGATACGTTCAACGTGATGGACCTCGGCGCGCCTGCTCGGTCGGCGCAGCGCCGTCCTTCCCGCTCGCTGGTGCGGGTCCGTGTGCTCGGCGCCTTGGGTGCGGTCTCCCTGATGGCCATGGCGATCGTGGCATGCGGGCCAGTTCGCGCCGACCCGCAGGCGCTCGAGTCGTCGCCGCCGTCAGGTCAGCCCGTGCTGCCGATCGATCTGCCCGGCGCCGATGTGTTGCATGCCTCGCCGAGAAAGGTGTTCGCGCACTACATGACGACGTTTCCGTTGTCGATCGACAACGAGCCGCCGGCGTCGGACTACTACGCGTCGCAGTACCTCGTCCCGTCGGGCGAGGACGGAAAGTTCGCGGCGAGTGGCGGTTTCATCCGCGAACGTCCACTGACCCGAAACGTCAGCAGCGCGCCCAGCTGGCAGCTCGACGACATGGAGGCCGAGGTCCGCCGGGCTGCCGCCGCCGGGATCGACGGCTTCACGGTCGACCTGCTGTCGCTCACCGGCGACGAATGGGCGACGGTGCAGCGACTGATCACGGCGGCCCACGCCGTCGATCCGCAGTTCTCGATCCTGCTGATGCCCGACTCGACCACCGACACCGTGTCGGACCCGAACGTGCTCGCGGCCAAGATCGCCGGCATCGCCGCCAACCCGGCGGTGTACCACCTCGCCGACGGCAGGCTGGTCGTGTCCCCCTTCGACGCCGAGAACAAGAGCGCGGCGTGGTGGCAGAGCTGGATCGCGCTGATGAAGTCCAAGTACGGCATCACCGTCGCGTTCGTGCCGACGTTCCTCGACTACGGCTCGGCGGCGGCGTTCAGCTCGTTCTCGTACGGGCTGTCGGTCTGGGGCGACCGCAGCCCGGACTCGATCGTCGACACCGCTGCCCAGGGTCGCGACGCGCACAGCCGCGGCAAGCTCTGGATGCAACCGATCGCACAGCAGGACGTCCGCCCGACGGCCGGTCTGTTCGCCGAGTCGGACAACACGACCACCCTGCGGACCCTCTGGCAGACCGCGATCGACACGAATGCCGAGTGGGTCCAGCTGGTGACCTGGAACGACTACGCCGAGGGCACCGAGTTCTCACCCTCGAGCCACATCGGCTGGAGTCCCCTCGACATCTCCGACTACTACCTCGCCTGGTTCAAGACCTCGACCCGGCCGACGATCGTGCGCGACACGGTGTACCTCTCACACCGGATCCAGCCGTGGGCGGCCCGGCCGACCGGCCCGCAGACGGAGCTGATGGAGCTGAAGGCCGGCAGCAGCCCGGCTCGCGACACGGTGGAGGTGCTGACGTTCCTCACCCAGCCGCAGACGGTCGAGGTCACCATCGGTGGGGCCACGCACACGTACCAGGCAGCCGCCGGCGAGTCGGCGACGACTTTCCCGCTGGCGGCCGGCACGGTGTCGGCCACGGTCCGCTACAGCAACGGCGCGACGCTGGCGATCGCATCCGCCGATCGCGTCGTCGACCGACCCGTCGTGCAGGACCTCCAGTACCACTTCGCATCGTCGGGCCGCGACGGGGTCGTGTCCGGCGTACCACCGACGTCCAGCACGCCGACATCGAGCACGCCATCGACGAGCCCAGCGCCGACCTCTGCTCCGTCGACGAGCCCGGCGTCGACGAGCCCGGCCGCGACGATCCCGACATCGACGACGCCTGCGCCGTCGGGCATCATCATCTCGACGACCGTGCCCGCCTCGACCGTGCCTGCCGCTCCTGGGTCGTTCAGCGGCGTGGCGGTGGGGTTGCCGCCGGTGCCCGCATCGCTGCGTCAGCACTGACGTCCAGCGCGGACAGCTGCGCGCTCAACGCCGTCATCAGGCGGCGCCGATCCTGCGGGCCTTCCAGCGAGTGCCCGAGTTGGTCGTAGGTGCTGAGCTGCAGCCGCCCGTCGTGCAGGTCGCGGTTCCAGCGGGTGGGCATCCGCTTGCGCAGGTAGAGCAGTCCGGGATCGTGAGCGTCGAAGTGCAAGAGCACGGCGACGTCGTGGCGCAGCAACGATTCCGTCCAACGCATCGGCACGCCGGGCAGCGGCAGCGTGCGGTAGAGCCGATGGAACAGCTTCGCCCGGCGGTTCGGTGACAGCCGCTGATCGAGGGCGCGCAGCAGGCGTGAGCGGGGCACGACGTTCAGCGCGGAGCTCGCCCCGTCGGACACGTACAGGTGCACGTTCAGCGCGGCGACGGCGGCGACGTCGGGTCGTGGGCCGGCCTGCAGCGCCGACCACGCCGACGAGCAGAACCCGATCACGGCGACGCGCCTCGACAGGCGTTCGGCGACGTGATCCAGGGCATCCGCGACGTCGAGGCTGCCGGCGTGGGAGTAGTGGCTGTTCCAGATCTGACCCTGGCGGCGGGGGCTGGTACCGGAGCCGGAGAACTCGAAGCGCAGGCTGGCGCGGCCCGCAGCAGCCTCGTCGCGAGCGAAGTCGACGAAGCACCGACCCGGGCCCACCGGTGCGGCGAGCACCCGGACGGACGCTTCGACGGCATCAGCCGGTTCCGGTTCGCACCACACCCCGAACAGCTCGTCGGCACCGATCCCGACGAGGGTCTCGGTGATCCGTGTGCCCTCGTGGACGAACGTGCGCGTCGTCGGCAGCAGGTCGAGCGCGAGCTCGATCGGATCCGCCGGGTAGGGCTCGATCGTGCGGTTGATCCAGCCGACCAGGTGGTCGATGTCGGCGACGGGAACGTCGGACCCGTCCATCGAGCGCATCAGCCAGGCGTCGGTACCTGCCGCGACGGTCTCCTCGACATCGGCGCCGAGGCCGCGCCAATGGGCCGCGACCTCGTCGTGGCGGCGTTCGGCGTCGTCGAGGATCAGCACGCGTCCGGCCGGGGCGGCCTTCAGCTTCAGCAGCTCGAGCCGACGCAGCCCGGACAGGACGTGCTGGGGGATCGCGAAGCCGGCGATCTCGATCTCGGACGACGGCCGCTCGTCGCTCGGCGTCTCTGTCGAGTTCGAGATGCCTCGCAGGAGCGCGAGCTCGCGGCCGAGCCGCCGGCCGGATGTGACCGGTCCCCACAGGACCATCGCGTCCGCGATGGGAGCGTCTGCGGACGCATACGACGCCGCCAACGCGCCGCTGCGCACGGCCACGACGACCACGTGCCCGAAGCCGGCGCGACGGACGTGGTCGACGACGACGCGGACGTCCTCCGGCCAGCGGTCGACGATGTCCTCTGCCGCCAGCGTGTCGGCGCTCTGGGCGACGCCCTCGAGGTCGAACACGATGGCCGGAATGCCGGCGTCGGCACAGGCTTCGGCAATCGCGGCCAGACCGGTGGCCATCGTGCGCTCTTCGACGGCGAACCCCGGCACGATCACCACGGCCGCCTTGGCGTGGGTCGCGAGAGCCGGCCAGAACCACGTCGCCGCGACGAACCCGCGGGGCGTGTCCAGCCAGAACCGGTGCCGACGCGCGGTCATGCCGTCCTCGAACGCGCTGCGTCGCGATCGTCGAGCTCGGGCTCCTCGATGCGCGTGACCGGACGGGTGAAGCGCACCGATCCGACGAACACAGCCACCAGCGCAGTGGCCTGGAGCAGCGAACCGCGGAGGATGATCATCAAGTAGAACGGCAGGTACGAGCCGATCACCGAGAACGGCAGGCGCTGGTCGAACAGGAGCACCAGTGCCGTGTCGGCGCGGCGGATCCAGTGTCCGACGGCGACGAAGCCGGCGAGCACGGCGCCGACTCCGCCGATCAGGTAGAACTCGGCCCACAGCGGCGCGGACAGGTTGGTGAACGAGTAGCCGCGTTGCTCGGCGATGAAGATGCCGGTGTCTTGGGGCTTGCTCGGCCAGACCGAGCGGGGCACCCAGAAGAACGCGATGCCGAGCGGCTGCTGCAGCAGCGTGAAGCCGTGGTCGTGGGTGACCGTGATCGTGTTGTGGATCTGCGCGAACGCGTCGTAGTCGCCGTTGCCCTGGTACTCGCTCTGGAAGTCGATGCTGACCGCCGCGGTGGCCTCGCGGCGGAACAGGTCGGCGATCGGGAAGACCAGGAACAGCGCGGCGAGCAGGCCGATCATCGTCCGGCGGGTCCGTCGGTGATCGCGGAAGCCGCCGAAGAGCACGACGAGGCTCAGGGCCATCGCCCCGAAGATGTAGCGCGCGCTGCTCAGCGGGTTGTTGACGACGATGATCAACGCAGCGGCGATGATCAGCGTCAGCCACTCCGAGGGCCGCAGTCGGCTCTTGGTGCCGTCGGAGTTGCGCGTGCCGTTGACGATGCGATGGACGACGACGAGCGCCGGGACCCAGCTGAGCGTGGCCAGGATCGCCGCGGTCGTCGAGTCGGCGATGGAGACCGACACGAGGTGGTCGCGGAGGTCTCGACTGCCGAAGAACGCGGACACGCCGACGGCATGCACGTAGTAGAGGGCGCACAGCGTGGTGAGCGCCATCAGCGGAACGACCCGCGCGAAGAGCGGGGTGCGCTGCGATGTCCGAACGCCGATCAGCGGTTCCTCGATCTCGAGCAGCTGCTGTGCCTCGACTCGCGCTCGACGGGTGCGCTCGGTCAGCGCGCCGATCTCGAACCCGACGATGCCGAGCACGACGACGGTCGCCGCGGCGAGATCGCCACCGGCGAGGACGAACGGCGTGGTGCCCGGCATCTTGTCCGTGCGCAGCTGGGCGGCCGGGGCGATGCCCATGAAGATGTAGCAAAACAGCCAGAACATGAACTCGTACAGCCGCGGCACGGCGTTGGCGATCATCCCGGAGAGCCGCCAGCCGGACCACATCGCGACCCCCACGCAGATGATCCAGACCGAGCCCCGAGTGCCCTCGGCGCCGACCGAGACGACGAGGTAGGGGATCACGGCGACGAGGACGAGCGCCATGACGGAACGGACGAGGCCCTTGGACGTCATCGACGCGCCTTCCGATACGTCTGCTCCAACTGCTCGCCGATGCGGCCCATGCCGAGCTGCTCGTCGACGGCGGTCCGCCCGCGTGCGCCCATCGCCGTGCGCGCTGGCGCGTCGGCGACGAGCTGTTCCACGGCGGTGACCAGTGCACCGAGGTCGTCGCCGGGCACGACGATGCCGCACTCGTTGTCGGCGACGAAGGGTGCCAGACCGCACGTGTCGGTGACGACGACCGGTCGAGCGGCGGCGAGCGCCTCGAGCACGACCATCGGGAACGGTTCCTCGACGGAGGGCAGGACGAGGACGTCGCAGCGGGCGAGGCGCCCCGCGACCGCGTCGGGTTCGATCGATTCCTCGACCGTCACTTCGGAGCCGTGGTGGCCAGCGGCCAGCGCGCTGCGCACTGCCGGCAGTTCGCCCTCATCCGACCCGACGATCGCGAACTTGGCTTCGACACCGCGGTCGAGCAGCGCGACGGCCGCCTCGGCGAACAGCGCCGGACGCTTGCGGATGTGCAGGCGCGAACAGAAGAGGATCTCGGGCGCGCGGCCGGCGGCACACGAACCGGACTGCTCCATCGAGGGCACGGGCACACCGTTCGGCAGTTGCTGGTACGCGAACGGCTCGCCGGGGAAGGCTTTCTCCATCTCCTCGCGCTCGTGATCGGTCAGCACGAAGACGGCTGCCGCGGACCGCAGCACGCGGCGCGTCAGGAGGGCGTCGAGCACCCGGGCCGAACGTCGCGACGACGCGTCCACCATGCCGTGGCACTGGACGACGTAGGGCACGCGGCGCCAGCGGACGATGGCGGCGAACGGCAGGGTGACGAGGTCGCGAGCGAGGTGCACGTGCACGACATCGACCTGTCGACCGGCACTCCAGGCGAAGCGCAGCATCTTCGGAGAGGTCACGCCGCTGAACCCGGCACCGGGCAGGACCCGAAACGCGTCGAAGCCCTGCACGCCGAGCTCGCTGCTGCTCCACCGACCTCGGTCGGCCGAACGTGGTTGGGCGGCGACGAGCCGAACGTCGTGACCGCGGCGGCGGAGCTCCTCGACGTGGTTGAGGGCCACCCGCACGGGCCCGCCGAACGGGTTGCCGGGCGCGACCCAGGTGACGACCTGGAGGACCTTCATGCGCGCTCGTCGTCCCGCCGAGCCAGCGAAGCGAGCACGGTGCCACCTGCGGGCACATCGCGGTGGACCAACGCCGTAGCGCCGACGACCGCTTCGTCGCCGATGGTCACGCCGCGCAGCACGGTCGCTCGCGCCGCGACCCAGACGCCGTCGCCGATGACGATCGGCGCGTTGTCGAATTCGAACGTGGGGGAGCGATGATCGTGGCTGCCGGTGCACAGGAGCACCTGCTGGGAGATGCAGCAGTCGTGACCGATCGTCACCGGCTCGAGGTTGAGGATCCATGCCCCGACGCCGATCCAGCTGTGGTCGCCGATGCTGAGCTTCCACGGCCAGTGGATGGTGACGTCGTCGCGCAGGTTGACGCCCGTGCCGATCCGCGCACCGAAGCAGCGCAGCATCGCGACTCGGCCGGCTGACGGCATCCATGAGCGCTTGAAGAGGAGGGACTGGCACATGACCCATCCGGCCTGCCACACGCGGTTGCGGCCGCGGTCGTAGCCGCGGCCGGTGAAGCCCTGCAGTGAACGCATGCCTTCCGGCCCCTTTCTCACGATCTCGTCAAGTGTCCAGAAGAATGTTCGGTACGAACGACGGTCGACTTGAGGTGCCTTCCTCCTGCGGCACCGCCCCGCGAGTCGCATTCGTCAAGCTTTCGTCAAATCACCTGGAGTGCGCGGCGGAACGGTCCGACATGCAGTGCACACCGGTGTTGCCCCGACACACGATGGATAGGATTTCGCCCCTCATGTCACGCTCCTGGCCCTACCTGTCGGCCGTCGCAGTCGTCGGAGTCCTCGCTGGAACAGCGATCGGCGGCAAACCCGTGGCCCGCGACGAGTTCGTGATCTCGCCGGACCAGATCCCCACCACCACCGTGGCTGCAGACGACACCGCGACCTCGATCCCGACCGGGTCGGCACTGCCCACACCGGTCACCACCACCACGATCACCGCCACCAGCGCGACCTCGTCCACCGTTGCGTCGGGCCCCGGTTCGGCCACCACCAGCACGAGTAGCTCGGTCGGCGCAGCAGACGGAACGGACACCACCGGATGAGCTCCTACGACTCGAAGGAGATGAACCTGCGCGACTTCTGGCGCACGCTGACCCGCCGATCGTCGGTGGTCATCGTCGCGCTGGTCGCCACCGTGGTCCCGGCGATCACGCTGTCACTGCTCCAGGCGCCGATCTACGAGGCCAGCGCGCGCATGCTGCTGCAGACGTCGCAGAACAGCTCCCTCTTCGGTGACAGCAGCCAGAGTCCCACCAACGCCAACCTGGTCAACAACGAGATCCAGGTCGTCGAGGGCGAGGTCGTGTTCCAGCGGGTCAAGACCGATCTCAAGCTCACCGCGGACCCGCCCCGCGCGACGGGCGCTCCGCTCGGCGACACCGACCTCGTCATCGTCACGGTGAGCAGCAGCGATCCCGTGACCGCTGCGGCGCTGGCCAACGCCTACGTCGACGCGTACATCAACACGAAGCGCTCGCAAGCGATCGCCGATCTGGTCGCGGGCAGCAAGGTGCTCCAGCAGCAGATCACCTCTCTGCAGGATCAGATCGACGCTGTCGACGTCACCATCGCCGCCTCGGCAACCGACGACGACACCACCGCCCAAGCCCAGCGCCGGGTGCTCGTCGACCAGCAGACCCTGTTCAAGCAGAAGATCGACCAGCTGCAGGTCGATGCAGCGCTCACCACGGGCGGTGCCCAGCTGGTGCGGCCCGCCGAGGAGCCGACCGATCCTGCCGAACCGAACCCGGTCAAGACCGCCTTGCTGGCGATCGCCGTCGGGTTGATCCTCGGTGTCGGCGCGGCCTTCGTGCTCGACTACATCGACGACTCGGTGCGCGATGCGACGGAGTTGACCAAGCTCGGCAACGGCCTGCCCGTGCTGGCCATGGTGCCCGGCGTCTCGGCGCCGGACAAACGTCCGATCGCGCTCAGCCGGCCGAACGACGTGGCCGTCGAGGCCTATCGAACGCTGCGCACCAACCTCCAGTTCATGGGCGTGGAACGGATGATGCAGGTCTTCGAGGTCACCAGCAGCCTGCCCGGTGAGGGCAAGACGACCACCGCAGCCAACCTCGCCGTCGTTCTGTCGCAGGCGGGTTCGTCCGTCGTGCTGATCGATGCCGATCTGCGCAAGCCGAGGGTGCACCAGATGTTCGCGATCGAGGAGAAGGAAGGGCTCACCGATGCCCTCGTCGGCTCTCAGTTCGGGCTGATCGTGCGCAAGATCGACGAGAACCTGTGTGTCATCACCGCCGGAGCGATGCAGCCCAACCCGAGCGAGATGCTCGGCTCGAACCGGATGCGCAGCGTGATCGAAGAGCTCAAGCTGCGATTCGACTACGTGATCATCGACTCCGCGCCCGTCGTCGCGGTCAACGACTCGGTCGCCCTCGCCCGCCACGTCGACGCGGTCATCCTGGTCAGCCAGCTCGGCCGGACCAAGTCGCCTCAGGTGGCCGAAGCGGTGCGGCTGCTCGAGCAGGTGTCGGCGCCGCTGATCGGCTTCGTGGTCAACCGGGCCAAGGCGAGCGAGGTCGCCGGCGGCACGGGCTACGGCTACGGCTACGAGTACGCCACCGCCGTTCGCTGAGCGACACTTCAGCGTCGGGTCGGATCTGGTGGTCCATTGGCTCTTGTCGACACCTCGCCGGTAACGTCATCCGGCGTGCAGGTGATCACCGATCTCACTGAGTCGCCGTGGCCCGGCCAGCGCTCCGTCATCACCATTGGTGCCTACGACGGCGTGCACCTCGGCCATCGTGCCGTGATCGACGACGTCAAGCAGTTGTCCGCCGAGCTGGGGTGCCGTTCGGTGGTCGTCACCTTCGACCGCCATCCGGCCAGCGTGGTGCGGCCCGAGTCGGCACCGAACCTGCTCACCGATCTCGACCAGAAGCTGGAGCTGCTCGCCGACACCGGCGTCGATGCCACGGTGCTGGTCCGCTTCGACGAAGCGCAATCGTTCGAGTCCGCCACCGACTTCGTCCAACGGGTGCTCGTGCGCTGCCTCGCGACGCGCACGATCGTCGTCGGGGAGGACTTCCACTTCGGCCGGCAGCGCTCGGGGAACGTGTCGCTGCTGCGCGAGCTCGGCGCGATCGACGACTTCGAGGTCGCGCCGCGCGACCTCGTGCCTCGCTCGGACGGCATCGCCGAACCGATCAGCTCCACGGCCATCCGCCGTGCGTTGGCAGGTGGCCAGGTCGAGCTCGCGACCGGCATGCTC
>JAOBWQ010000369.1 GCA_025463425.1 Ilumatobacteraceae bacterium
TCGTCGACGGCACGATCAGCGATGAACCCATCGCCGTCGGCTGAACGAGGGGACGATCATGGCGACGGTCATCAACGACACACAGCACGTCGAGGTCGAAGCGAGCATCGCCGACGATCGCTGGCTGATGACCCCGGGCGCGTTCGAGGCCCTGACCGGCTGGACGCTCAAGCCCGAGGGCATGTGCCGCGAGGACGTCTGTGCGCCGATCTATCGCAAGCAGGCCGTGCTGTCGCCCGATGGAATGGTCGATCTGGTCGAGGCTGCGCCGGTGATCGGGATGACAGCCGTCGCCGACATCGCCCGCGAGGTCGCTGCACTCGGTGCGTCGGCATCTGCACGCGCCGAGTCGATGACGACGTTGCAGGCGCCTGCGTTCACGCTGCCCGACATGGCGGGCAAGCCCGTGAGCCTCCACGACTTCGATCGCCGCAAGGTGTTGCTGCTCGCCTTGTCCAGTTGGTGAGGCTGTCGCTATGAGCTGCCCGTGTGGCAGACGATGCAGGAAGAACTGGCCGACAAGGGCCTGACGATCATCGCTGTCGCGATCGACAGCGATCTCGCAGCGGTGCAGGAATGGGCAGCGCACGCGCCCGGCCTGACGATCGTGATCGACCGCGACTTCACCGTCGCCGAGCGGTACGGGATCATCAACGTCCCCGCCACCGTGTGGATCGACGAGGACGGTCGCATCGTCCGCCCGGCCGACACCGCGATGGGTGACGACCGCTTCCGCGCGTTCGCCCACGTCGACTCGTCGGTGCACCACGGCCAACTGCGGGCGTGGGTCAACGACGGTGTGCTCGATCTCGACCAGGCGGCGGTGGCCGACCTGATGGAGCGCCCGTCGCCTGAGCTGCAGCAGGCCCGGCTCCACCGTCGAATCGCCGTGGAGCTGCACGACCGCGGTGATGTCGACGGGGCCCGCGAGCACCTCGCCGCCGCAGCCGACCTTGCTCCCCACGACTGGGTGATCCGCCGCGGCAGCATGCCGATGAACGACGTCGACCCGTTCGGCGAGAAGTTCTTCGACTTCGTGGGCGAATGGATGGAGGCCGGCAGCCCCGGCTACCGACTGGCCACCGGCCGCGAGCATCCAGGAGCCCCGCAGCCGGAGTAGCTGCCACCGTGACGGGCGCTCGATCTCGCGTGCACGGCCGCCGGTTCAATTGGGTACAATCCCGACAGGAGACATCGGGATTCGTGTCGCAGGCCAGCCGGAGGTCGTCGTGGTGCCATTCGAAAACGTGCTCGACATGATCGGCAACACTCCGATGGTCGATGTCAGCGCGCTGTCGCCGAACCCGAACGTGCGGATCTACGCAAAGCTCGAAGGCCAGAACCCGTTCGGCTCCGTCAAGGACCGCATCGCCAAGAACATGATCGAGCACGCCGAGAAGGACGGGCGGCTGCTGCCCGGCCAGACGATCCTGGAGCCGTCATCGGGCAACACCGGCATCGCCCTTGCTGCGATCGCCCAGATGAAGGGTTACCCGATCAAGATCCTGATGCCGGAGAGCGTCAGCATCGAGCGTCGCCAGATGCTCGAGGTGTTCGGTGCCGAGCTGATCCTCACCCCCGGAGCCGAGGGCAGCAACGGTGCCGTTCGTCGGGCACAGGAGATGGCCGCCGCGCACCCCGAGTACTGCTTCCTCTACCAGTACGGGAACGACGCGAACCCACTTGCGCACTACGAGGGCACCGGGCCGGAGATCTTCCGCGACCTCCCCGAGATCACCCACTTCGTCGCCGGTCTCGGCACGAGCGGCACGCTGATGGGCACCGGTCGCTACCTGAAGGAGCAGAACCCGGACATCAAGGTGATCGCGATCGAACCACCGCTGGGCGAGCGTGTCGAGGGGCTGCGCAACCTCGAGGACGGTTACATCCCGCCAGTGTTCGAACAGTGGCACGGGTTCGAGATCCTCGACCGCAAGCGCGTCGTGCGTCCCCGCGAGAGCCTGGAGTGGATGAGGCGGCTGGTGAAAGAGTGCGGCATCTTCGCCGGCATCTCCGCTGGCGCGGCGATGGCCGGTGCAGCCAAGGTGGCCGACCAGATCGACGAGGGCGTGATCGTGTTCGTCGTCAGTGACAACGGGTGGAAGTACCTGTCGACCGGTGCGTACACCGACGACCTCGACGAGGCCGAGGCCAAGGCCGAGTCGATCATCTACTTCTAGAACACCGGCCAGATCACGGCTCGGCTGGGGTTGTAGATCGTCGTCAGCACCGACCGGTCATACAGATCGGAGATGTCGGGCGCGTTTCCGCCGAACAGTCCGACGGCCGCATCAGCGTCGATCTCTCGCTGCAGGAGCTGTGCGTCCGGGATGCCGATCGGCTCGTCCTTCGGCGTCGACTCGACGATGACCTTCGACTCGGTCTGCCACCTGAACGCCTCTCCCTCGGGTGACAGGTTGTTCGGGTTGCCGTGGTCGTTGATGTAGTCGACCGCGACCATCGACGCCGACCCGGGGTCCGTGATCGCCTCGGTCAATGCGTACATCGTGGCGCGCATGAAGTCCACGGCGGCCGTGGGGTGGGCATCGAGGAACGTGCGATTGGTGTAGATCACGCCGAAGCTGCCCGGGATGCCGACCGACGAGGGCTCGAACGTCGAGAACGGCACACCGGCACGCTCGAGTTGGCCGGGCTCGTTGCTCTGGAAGCCGGTGATCGCGGTGACCTGGGGACCAGCGAGTTGGCTCACCGGGTCGAACCCGTCGAGTTGCCGCGTTGTGTAGTCGGTGCCGTCGACGAGCCCTGCCGTGGCCAGCATCGCCTGGATGCTGGGTGGCAGCGCGCCCTTGATCCCGATCGTCGCGCCGCGCAGGGAGGCGAGCGTCGGCGCCAAACCGGGCTTGACGATCAGCGTGTCGATCGCCGACTTGCCCTCGACCGCCAGCGCGACGAGGCCAGGTGTGGGCGACTGCGCGGTGGCCTGCGGGGTGGGCGCGCCGGCCAGCTCGCCGAAGGAGCCGCTGCTCGAGAACTGCACCTCGTTGTCGGCGACCGATCCGTAGTTGGAGGAAGCAAGGCCGGGTGCGATGTGCACGTCGAGGCACATCGCGTCGTAGTAGCCGCGGCGCTTCGCGACGAGGACGTCGACGATGCTGGCAGCGGCGGCGTAGTCGTAGCCGGACACATAGTTGATCGTGCCGGCAGCGCGGTTCTGCGCGCACCGGTCAGCCGGAAACGGTCGGCCAGCGGTGACTCTTGCCCCGATCGAGGCAGCGCTCGGTGTCGACGACGTCCCGCTGCAGGCGGCGACGGCGACCGCGCACGCGGCAACCCTGCCGACCACCGTCCCTGCGCGCATGTCGAGCGAGCCTACGCAGCCACCTTTACGATGGCGTGACGCTTGCGTTAAGGGATCTTCCGCTCCGGAGCGCCCGCCAACGCCGCGAACAGGGCCAGCACGTTGGCGCCGCCGATGCCGACCCGGTGCCCCGTGCGCGAGATGAAGCCCAGCTGCAGCCCGAGTGCGGGGTCGCGCACGGTGAAGAACTGCTCGTGCCCGTTGTTGTCGACGACGACATCGGTCAGCAACGGAGCGTCGACCGCCGTCAGCGCGGCGCGTGCGTAGCCGGCGTTCAAGACGTCGATCGCGATGTGCTGGATGCCACTGCCGTGGCGCTCGACGTATTCGGCAACGTCGGGCCCCGCTTCGGGCGCGACCAGCACGATCAGCACGCCGCCGGCAGCGACCGCGGCCATGCCGGCCGTCGGACCGCCGGCCAACGCGGATTCGTGGAACCCGAGGTGGTTGGTGAACGTCTGCAGCGCAGCCTCGAGGTCCTCGACGGCGATCACGATGTGATCGATCCGAGTCGCGACCGTGTCGAGCGCGGATCGTGCGCTCTCCGGCGCGGCCGACTTGTCCGGCGCTGCGTCAGGTCGCGCGCCGGCGACCTCGATGCGGTGGGTCTCGGCCAGCAGCACCCGGAAGACCTGCTCGGCGAAGTCCGGGTCCACCCCGCGATCGATCGCCAACTGCCGACGGGTGGTGATCACGTCACGAACCCGTCCTGGTTGGATCACCGGCGTGTCGGTGCCCTCTTTGAACCGGGCAACCTCCTGGCACACCGCCAGCCGCTCGGCGAGGACCTCGACAAGACGCTGATCCAGCTCGTCGATGCGGGCGCGGAGTTCGGGCAGACCGGTCACCCGCTCGAACCTATCGAACGTCGGCTGCGGACCGGCGCTCAGCGCGGAGGCGCTGGGGGATCGCCGCCGAGGATCGGCGGCAGAGGCGTGCTGCGTGGTCGCTCGCCCTGGCCCGGTGCCTGCGGATCGGTGCGCGGCGCGGCGAAGGGCGACACAGGAGCCGGCGGATACGCCTGCTGCTGCGGCTGCGGATACGGCTGTTGCGGGTACTGCTGTTGCTGCGGGTACTGCTGTTGCGGGTATTGCTGTTGCTGCGGATACGGCTGCTGCGGATACTGCTGTTGGGGGTACTGCTGATACGGCTGTGGGGGCAGCACGGTGCCCTTCGTGCGGCTCCCGCGGCGGGCCAGGCGGATGGCCGCCGAGATGGCGATGATCACGACGAACGTCACCCCACGTCCGTAGACGAGGTAGTCGTACCAGAAGGCGAGCAAGGCGATCACGGCACGACCGTAGCGTGCGTGGTTGTCGGCGTGGCGCCTGACCCCTAACCTTGTCGGGTCCGAGAGGGCCACACCTCTCTCGTGATGCTGGCGAACCGTTGGTTCGCGGCGACCTCCTTTTGGAAGGCAGACATGTCCAAGCAAGACGTCATCGGCGAGCACAAGCTCCACGACACCGACACCGGTTCACCCGAGGT
>JAOBWQ010000395.1 GCA_025463425.1 Ilumatobacteraceae bacterium
GCATCCACGCTCACTCGGCCAGTGATCGACATCCCGGAGTGCACACACACCTGGGCGCGATCGTCGGAGTCGGTCGGACTGATCGACCGTCCCTTCGCCAAGGCGAGCTCGGAGCCGATCGCGTTCCAGGTCATCGGGGCGCAGGACGGCTCGCTGACGGAACCGTTCGCGATGGCCGAGCGGATCTTCGCCGACCAGCGAGTCACCGCCGACACGAACACCGCGCAGGAGATCAACGGCCGTCCCGCACTCATCTACTCGCCGCCGCAGCCGGACGGTTACGCCAGCGTCGATTGGGTGCTCCCCGATGGCAGCGAGGGATACCTCCGCACACGCTCGTTGGGCGAGGCCGAGCTCGTCATCCTGGCCACCTCGCTGATCCCTCGTCCCGTGGACGCGGCGGTGCCCGGGTTCGACCTCGGCCCCTCGTCGCCCGCTGGCCTGGCCATCCTCGACGAGAGCGGCGGGGGGTTCTCCTTCGGTCCGATGACGAGGTCAGGCTGCTATCTCGCCAGCGGTCCGTCACTCGACGTCGTGGTGTTGCGTAACCGTCCGCTGGCCAGGGCTTGGTGGATCCTCGAGCGGTCGCACACTGCTCCGATCGCGGTGGCCGACCTGGCGCCGGACGCGTTGCTGGTGGTCGGCACACCGGCCTTGCGAGACGGCGCCGGAACGGTCGCCGCCGCGCTCGCGAGCGTGCGTCAAGCGACCCCTGCGGAGTGGAGCGCGATGCTCTACCACCCACGTGATCGCGACCTGCACGGCCTGCCCCTCGATCAGGGCGTGACCGATGCACTGCACGATGCCACCTTCGCGAGCGTCGCTGACATCCCGGCCACGGTCGAGCTGCTCATCCGCCAGGAGCTCGGCGATTCCGATGGTTCCCTCGACATCCAGGTCGAAGGCTTCGATCCGTACTACGAATGGTCGTTCACCGTGCCGGTGAGCGGCCAGCCCTTCATCGCCCGCCAGTGGTCGGTCGAGTACGACGTGAACGGTCGCGGCGGCTTCCTGATCCACGAGGTGCACACAGCGCTCCGGTGCGGTGACGGCAGCCTCGTGCCACGCGACGGAACCTGCGCACCGGACGTTCAGCGGTAGGTGTCGTAGCCGAGCTTCACGGCGAGGCCGAGGCCGGCGATGGCGATGACGATCCGCAACACGCGGGCCGGTGAGCGGCGGACCACCGTGGGGCCGATCCGTCCGCCGATGAACAGGCCGAGGCCGAGGGGCAGGACCACCGACCAGCGCACCGGTCCGAAGATCGCGAACCCGACCGCCGCGATGCCGTTGGCGAGGCCGAGGACCACGTTCTTCACCGCGTTGCAGCGCGGCAGCGGATCGCCGGTGGACAGCAGCAGCAGTGCCAGCAGCATCACGCCCGCGCCTGCCCCGAAGTAGCCGCCGTAGATGCCGACAACCCCGACGCCGACGACGACCCTGGGTCCCACCCGATGCGCGCCATCGGTGACGACCTCGTCGACCAGCTTCCGTCGAGCGAGGATCGCGACCGAGGCGCCGGCGATCAGCACCGGCACGACGCGTTCGAAGCTGTCTGCCGGCGTCGCCAGCAACAGCAGCGCACCGAGCGCTCCGCCGATCAGTCCGGCGATCGCGAGTTGACGCACGCGCGGGCCCTGGCCGACGAGCTCCGGCCGCGAACCGGAGATCGATCCCGTACTGCTGAACACGAGCGAGACCGTGTTGGTGACGTTCGCCGTCACGGGCGGGAGGCCGATCGCCAGCAGCACTGGGTAGCTGAACAACGAGGCGAGGCCGGCGATGCTGCCCGCGAGACCACCCCCGATCCCGGCGAGCACGAGGAGGATCGCCCGGCCCACCGTCACCCGTGCAGTCTGGACCGTCGCTGCCTCCACCACACCGTCGACGGCTCGGCTGCTCGCCTATCGTCGGCGCATGGTGACCCTCGAGGACGTCCGGCGGATCGCGATGCGGTTGCCGCGCACCACCGAGGGCATCGTGCGCGGGAGCGTGCGGTGGCGGATCGGCGGCATCGTCTACGCCGCGGTGACGGCCGACGAGACCCTGCTCGGGTTCGGGTTCCCGAAGGAGGAGCGCGAGGGGTTGGTCGGCGGGGAACCGACCAAGTTCGTGATGCCGCGCACGTCGGACCTCCGCTTCAACTGGGTCACGGCACGGATGGACGCGCTCGACGAGGACGAGATGCTGGAGCTCGTCGTCGACGGCTGGCGGATGGTGGTCCCGAAGAAGGTGTGGTCGACCTTCGACGAGCGCACCCTGCGCTGAGCGCGATCAGGAGATCGTGGTCAGGAGATCGTGGTCAGCGAGTTGTAGAACGTGCGCCGCATGAATGCGCCCTCGGCCGCAAACGGCTCGTTGGTGCTGGCGGTGGCGTTCCAGGTGCGGTAGAGCACGTAGGCGTTCTGCGACGCGGGATCGAAGTAGTAGTCGATCGAGCCCGCAGCGGGAGTGCCGGCGGTGTAGGTGCCGGTCCACGTGAAGGTGCCGTGGATCACGCCGTAGACATCCGGGGCGTCCTCGGTGGGTGCTGAGTACGTGACGCCGGCGGTGGTGTTGCTCAGGTAGTTCTCGGCGTTGACGATCACCGTGGCCGAGTCGGGCTGGGTGAACGTGGTGATGACTTCGACGCTCTCGGTGCCGTTGTCGACCTGGGCGTGGCCGCTGCCCTGGGTGACGACGTTGAAACCGGGCGTCGCGGTGAAGCCGACCACTCCGGAGAGCTCGACGAACGGGCTGACCGACTTGACCCGGAAGGGATCGTGTTCGGCCAGCGTCACCGCAGCACCGAGCGGCGCCGCGTCGAGCATGCTCTTCAGCATCCCCTGGTACGCCGTGTCGGGCAGCGGCACGAGGCCGACCGTCGTGTACGAGTCGTACACCAGGCTCAGCCCGTCGGAGCGCACGAAGATGCTGATGGCACCGTCGATGCCGGTGACATCGCCCGGGTCGTAGGTCGTGTAGAAGAGCCCGTACTGGTTGATGGGCAGCGGCCCGGCGATCTGGCGGACGAAGCGCATCGGCCCGAAACCCACCGCCCCGAAGTCCTTGTCGAAGGTGTCGGTGTACTCCTGGGTCAGCGCGGCGATGTCCTCGCCGGCGTCTCGGGCGAGCGCCTGGAACGACGCCGATGAACCGGCGCCGTCGGAGATCACGACGACATCGCCAGGCTGGTTGGTCTGCGACCAGCCCTGGGGCACCGGCAGGTAGACCTGGTGGCCGAGGTCGATCGCCCCGTCGGGCACGGCGAACGGCAACGTGGTGGTGGCCGACAGCGCTGTGGTGGTGGTGGCCGCGAGCTCCGACGTGGTGGTCACGAGATCGGTGGGCGACGTGGTGCCGGCGGTGGTGGTGACATCGCCGGTGGCGACCCCGGTGGAGGTGACATCGGTGACCGCGGTGACGTCGACGCCGGTGGCTGCCGTGGTGTCGGCCGACACGGTGGCGACGGTGCTGGCGCCAACGCTGGTGGCCAGCGTGGTGGCGGAATCGGCGGCTTGCTTGTCGTCGCCGCGGGTCAGCACGAAGATGCCGACGACGACCAGCGCCAGCACCACCAGCACACCGGCGATGATCTTGCCCCTGTTCGAACCAGTGGCGTCGCCAGTGGGGGGAGGTCCCGAGACCGGTGCAGCGATGGGTGTGATCGCGATCGGCGCCTGTGGCACGGCCTGGGGCTGCAACGCCTGCGGCGGGGGCGCCTGCCCGGCCGGGCGGCCGATCGGCAATGGCGTGAGCAGCGGCATCATCGACACCAGACCAGGCGACGCCGGCTCGGGCGTCGGCGCAGCGGGTTCAGCGGCCGCAGGCGCCGCGGCTGCAGGCGCCGCGGGAGGGAGTGTCGGCAGCGTGGGCGGGTTGACCGGCGGTGCGTCCGGAGGCGGTGGCGGGACCGCGGTTGGCCCGGGGGCTGCGGTCGGCGGGATGAAGGGCGGAAGCGGGGCGGGGGACAGAGGCGCCGGCGGTGGCCCCGAGTCGGCGTCGGAGACCTCAGGGACTTCCGGGTTCTGCTCCCACGGCGAAGGCGCCGGGTCGCCACCCGGTGGTCCAAAGCTCGGTGGTGGGAAGTCACTCATGACGGATGGTCCTTTGCGCGAGCTCTCGGCCGGGATCGCTCTGCATCAGTGAACGTGGTGGCCCGCCAGCGTAACCGGCCGACAATCTGCCCATTCTCCGCCCCATCGTTCGCCGGGAAGTGCTCACCGGCGGATTCGACCATCCGGCTGCATCGACCAGCGGATGACGTTGGTGAGCACCTCGCCGGCGGGTGCGACGACGAGCCGCTCGCTGACGGGGAGGAACGGCAGCCGCAGCGGCCAGCGAGTCCACACCGGGAGCAGTGAGACTGCTGCGGCAGCCAGGACGAGGTAGGGCGGCCGCGCTGCGAGCGGCAGCGGCGGCTCGATCAGCAAGAAGCGCGCGGCCTCGCGCGCCTCGCGCGTCCCGTGCAGCTCGGGCCGGAACTCCCGGAGCTGGCGACGCAGCATCGCCACCGTGACCGGCGGGTCGATCACGCCGAGCTCGCGCGCGACCACCGCGGACTCCACCAGGTACCGATCGGCGTCGGCCGGCGACAACGGACGCGACCCGTAGCGGCGGTACGCAGCGAGGAAGCTGTCCGCCTCGGCCAGGTGCACCCAGTGCAGCAGATGTGGATCGTTCGCGGCGTAGGACCTGCCGTCCGGTGCCTGGCCGACGACACGCTCGTGCACCGCGTGGACGATCGCGATCGACTCGCGCGCGGTGTCGATGGTGCCGAACGTCGTCGAGGCGAGGAAGTCCGCGGTGCGCTGCAGCCGTCCCCACGGATCGGCGCGGTAGTCCGAGTGCTGGGCGACCCCGGCCATGGCCAGCGGGTGCAGCGACTGGAGCAACAGGGCCCGCAACCCGCCGACGAACATCGACGCATCAGAGTGGATCGCGCAGATCGGTGAGCCCTCGGCGAACCAACGCGGACCGGCGGCATCGAAGATCGCCGCGCTCTTGGCCGAGGGGTCGGTGCCGACGACCCGGCTGCGGATCTGGTCGGCGATCCAGGCACGCGCCGGCGCGAGATCGATGCCCGACGCGGATCCGCTCACGGCCGGTTCATCCGTCGGAGTCAGACTCGGAGTTGGTGCCGGTGCCGGCGTCGTCGACGGCATGCGCACGCAGATCGGCGAGCGAGCTGTACTCGAGCGCGGAGACGTGCGTCGCCGAGAGGCGCACCTGTGGTGCTGCCCCGGCCTCCAGCGCCTCCTGCCAGCGCGGCGCGCACAGGCACCACTGATCGCCGCCGCGGAGACCGGCGAAGCCGTACTGGGGCATCGGCGTGCTCAAATCGTTCCCGGCAGCCTTGCTGAACTCGAGGAACTCGTCGGTCATCACCACGCACACGACGTGCAGGCCGGGATCATCGCCGTGGTTCTCGCAGCAGCCGGTGCGGTAGTAGCCCGTCAGCGGATCGAGCGAGCACGATTGCAACTCGGTGCCGAGCACGTTGATCTGGGTCTGGGCCATGGCTCCATCGAACCACCATTTTCGTCGGACGCGTACACTGGCCCGATGCTCGACCCAAAGATCCGCGACTTCGCCCAGGCCAAGAACTACGGCACGATCAGCGTGCACCTCGCCGACGGATCGATCGCGACCCACGTCATGTGGGTGCATGCCGACGACGAGCACGTGCTGATCAACACCGAGGTCCACCGGGCCAAGTACAAGGCGATCGCGGC
>JAOBWQ010000409.1 GCA_025463425.1 Ilumatobacteraceae bacterium
GCGTCGACGCCTCGCACCAGCAGCAGATCGGCTTCACCGTGCCGACGTTGGTAGAGCGCCTCCGAGCGCGCCGCGGTTGCCTGCCAGACCTGGGCGATGTCGCCGTTGATCACGTTGGACACGCTGCGCAGGATCAGGCTGCCGATGATGAACAGGGGCACCATCACGAGCATCCCGACGCGCACGCTCCACTTGTCGGCCACCCATCCGATGAAGGGCAGCACAACGAGACCCGGGATCACCCAGAGTGCAGCTGCGCTGAAGCCCGTGGCCCGAGCGCGCGCCGGGATGGCCAGCGAGAACGCGACGAGGATGCCCGGCCCGAGCGTTGCCAGCGAGGCCGAGATCACGCAGTTCATCGCGACGGCCACGACGATGTTCGGCGCGAGCGCGAAGGCGACGAACACGATCGACGTCAGCAGCGCGATCTTGGCGAGGAACCGGATCAGTCCCTCCATGTTCGTCATGAAGCGCTTGGTGATGATGCGCGAACCGAGCACGATGCCGACGAGCTGGAACGGCTCCGCGATCGCGGCGGCGAACCCACGAGCGCGTTCGTCGAGGTGGAACTCACGCTCGTACAGCACTGATGCCAAGGTCACGAACCCGATCAGGGCCACGGCCAGGAACGGCAGCGACCACCAGATCCGGCGCAGGCTGTCGACCTTCTGCACGGTGCGCCAGCTCTCCGCGAACGAGGCGGGGATCTCCTCGGTGTTGACGACCTCCTCGCTGGCGCCGGTGGCGGCCCGTTCCCACCGACCGCGGATCGGCTCGCTCAGACGGAACGCCATGATCGCGAAGATGATCGTCGGCACCATGAACACGAAGAACGGCGTGCGCCACCCGAAGTAGTAGGCCAGCAACCCTGCGCTCAACGGTCCGACGAACGCACCGACCGCGTTCGCCGCGCGGTGCGCGCTGTAGACCTTGCTGCGCGACTCGATGGGGTAGTAGTCGGCCAATAACGAGTTGTGGGTCGGGTCCACCACCGCCTTGCCGATAGAGGATCCCGAGCGCGCGATCGTCAGCACGATCACGCCGGTGGCGAGGCCGGTCATCCCGCTGAAGAGGGCCCAGACCAACGCGCCGATGATCGCCAGCGGAACCCGCTTGGAACGGTCGGCGTACTGCGCGATCGGCACCTGCAGCAGCAGCGCGGCGATCGACGACAGCGCCACGAGCCCGAGCGCCGTCTTCAGGTCGATCCCGAAGTCCTTGCGGATGTTCGGCAGGAGGATGCCGAACGCCGTGCGGTCCAACTCGTCGACGGCGTTGAGGCCGAACAGCACGACCAACGGGAACGCCATCTCGCCACCGCACAGATCGCGCAACCGCTTCGTGATCACGAGAGGCTCCCCGCCGCTTCAGGGGCGACGGCCGTGTCCGGCTCGACCACCGGTTCGGCGTCGACCGTCGCCGCCGCAGGGGCCTCGGCGAGAACGTTGGCCGAGCGAACCGGGCGACGCTTACGGGCGGCATCGGCGATGAGGTCGCGCAGCTTGATGATCTGGCTGCCGAGGCCGCCGGGGAGCACCAGCAGGATCAGGAGCACGCCGATCGACGTGGAGAGCAACCGCCATTCGAGCGACGGCAGCCGCAGCGTCGCACGAGAGAAGATCGCCCCGGTGATGACCCCCGTGATCGAACCGAGCCCGCCGATGATGGCCGATGTGAACACCCCGAAGCTGTCGCGTGCGCCGTACTGGCTGAGGTTGAACGAGTGGTTCATGTGCGCCAGGAGGCCACCTGCGATGCCGGCCACGGCACCGCTGAGCATGAACGCGGTGAGCTTGGCGCGAACGGGTGCGATCGAGAAGCTCTGCGCGGCGCGCTCGTTCTCGCGCATCGCGACGATGACCCGACCGGTGCGCGAGCGGCGCACCCCACGGACAAGGAGGATGACGATCAAGAGGATGACGATGGAGTACGCGTAGAACCGAGTCGGCGTGTCGATGTTGAGACGCCCGAACAGCGGCGCGACCTTGAGCCGCTTGCCGATCGGCGGCCAACCGAAGAAACGATCGTTGAGCAACCACGACGTCACGCTCAACCCGAACGCCAGCGTGGTGACCGCGAGGTACAGCCCCTGGAGCCGCAGTGCGGGGAGCCCGACGAGCAGCGCGCTCAACGCGCCTGCCACTGCGCCGATCAGCAGAGCCAGAGTCAGGTCGACGTGCCAGCGCGACGTGCACAGCGCACTGATCGCGCCGCCGACGGCGACGAAGCCCATCTGCCCGAGCGAGATCTGCCCGGCCCAGCCGGTGAGGATCATCAGCGAGATCCCGATCACGCAGAACACGACCACCTCATTGGCCTGGATCAACCGGTCGACGCGGAGCACCATCGGCACGGCGATCACGGCTGCGACGACCAGCACGGCCGAGCCCCAGCGCGCGAGCCGGACGAGCGGCAAGCGCGCCGTCTCCGCATCGAGCGGGCGAACCTCTTCGGCGCCGCGCCACGACGATGTCGCATCGGTGTCGCGGCGACTGACCGAACGGCGCTGCATCAACAGTGCGGCCAGCACGGCCACCGACACGATCGGCACAGTGAGCAGCTGGCTGTCGACGTGCCACGTCACCCAGTAGTCGAGGAAGCCGATGCAGATGCCTGCGATCGCGATCGTCTTCAGGTTCTGCAGGCGGCCGATCACCAACGCCGCCATCGCGAACAGCAGGTTGGTGACGTCGAACGCACTGCCGATCGGCACCCCGAGGATGCCGGCGCGCAGGTAGAGCGCGATGAACGAGAGCGCAGCGGCCAGCGCCCAGACAACGGTGCTCAACCGGGCAACCGGGATGCCGAGCATGTTCGCCCGGTCGCCGCGCTCGGCTGACGCGCGCACCGCGACACCCGTGCGAGTGCGGTTGAGGAAGACGGCGACGAGCACCATCGCGATCGGGGCGACGGCCAGCGCGACGAAGTCGTTGCCCAACAGGCGCACCACACCGACATCGAGCTTCCACGAGATCGCTTGCGGCAGGCGCTCGGACGCTGCGTTGCGGCCCCACCACCGCGGTACGAGGATGCCGAGCACGGCCAGCAGCTGCGTGATGCCCAGGGTCGCGACGGTGAGCACGAGACGTGAAGAGTTCTTGAAGCGACGGACGAAGATCAGCTCGACCAACCCACCGAGCACGATCGCGATGACCAGACCGATCACGAACCCCAGCGGATACGGCCAGTGGCTGAACACGACGAGCGCGACCACGAACGACGTCGGCACCGAGCCGAGGTCGGCCTGGGCGAAGTTGATGACGCGGTTGGCCCGGTAGACCAGTGCGAGGCCGAGCGCCAGCAGTGCGGTCAGCATGCCGAGCA
>JAOBWQ010000439.1 GCA_025463425.1 Ilumatobacteraceae bacterium
CTTCGTGGCCGACGCTTACTCGGAACCCACGGCGTGATCACTAAGATCCTCACGACCTTCTCCTGTCCTCAGCCTTTTGTACATTCGCAATTCTTCTGGTCTGTCTGGTAGGCGCTGAGCTGTCGCGAAGCCCGCGTGGCGCACGAGCGATCCTCAAAATTGACCCGCTGCCGATAGAAACGGTACGGGAGGGTTCGCACGTGTGCTCAACCGTCTGCACCAGTTCACACGGCATTGTTCCCAGCTTCATCGAGGAATCATGATCGAGGTGCCGCTGCCCGATTTCACGGTCTGAGCATGTGACATGGGCCGACCTCAGCCAGTCTCGGCATCCGAAAAGCTCGCGGAGATTGGGTGAGCAAGTGCCGGGGAAATGAAGAGCGGCGCCCCAGCTCTGCTCGACGTGGTGCCCGCGAGATGGATCTCAAGACGCCGCGTTTGTCCGGGCGCGATGTCGACGAACTCGCGCTCAAGATTCCATCCACCCTCGACGAGCGCCGAGTACTGCAGGCCAACCTTGTCGAGCGTGATGGAGGATGCGATCAGCGACGAGTAGATGCTGATGAGTGCTCGATTGGTGCCGTCGTCGAGGCCGACCGTGTTGCCGATCACGTAGTCCGGAAGTCCGGCGCGAGGAGCCGTATTCCGAAGGGTGATTACCGCAGTGGCAACGGTCATGCCGGTCTGCGGATTTTGATGTGCCGAGTAATCGATCGACGCTTCGAGGAACGTGTCGATCTTGCTCGCGGAAGCGTTGTTGATCGACAACCCGATGCCGTCGCCGCCGTTCAGCGCCGGCAGAGCTCCGTCGGCGTGAAATTGCTGGAAGAGTGCCTCCTCGTCAGGGTCAGATGCCCAGGCGTTGAGGTGCTTGTCCCGGGCGAGAGGACCGAAGATCTTGGCCAGCTGACGCGGCTCGGGGAGCGACCCACTGAACAGCTTGTCCGTCACGGCCCTGGCGAGCGTCTCCAGCGAGTCGATGCGATCCTGGTTCGATGTCGAAGCGTTCCGGTATTGGTCGAGCAACAGGAAGTGCTCGGCATTGTCCTTGGTGAGCGGCTCTGCCGATCCCTCCACCGGAATCGGGCCGGTGATCTGCAGCAGCGAAGCGAGCACCGCGGGATCGAGGGCGAAGACTCCATCGACCGGTTGGCCACCGCTCTGGGGGTACAGCTGGGCGATGACCTGGGCCGTCGTCGGGAAGTCAGGCGACATCGTGACGACCTGCCAGACGTCATCTTCCGCGGTGCCATTCGCTCTCGAGTTGAACCCGTACTGGCCGTAGTCGGTCAAGAACTCCGGCAGGCCGGTGATTCGCCGATTGTTCGGGTCGCCTCCTGGATTGAGATCGGCCGTGGTCCGTCCGAAGCGCGTGATCGAGAGCTTCCCGTTGTCAGCGGTGAGCTCGGCGAAGTTGCCCATGAAGCCGAGCGAGCCGCGTGCTTCGGCCGGTGTGCAGAAGGCGATGAAGTAGATGCGCTTGCCGTTCGCCCCGAGCATCTGTGGCGCCAGCTTCACCGCGCGCAGTGCGTCGTCGCCCCGTGACTTCTGCTTGGCCAGGTCGCGGTCAAGATCAACGACCGCGTTCTTGATCGTGCTGACCAGCCACGGGTTGTCAGCCGCGTTCGCCGCCGTTGTGAGCTTGTCGAGCACACCGGTCAGTTCGGTCAGCGGTTGCTCGAGAGCTTTGATCGCGTCGAGGTCGAGTCGGCCGTTGGTCAGCTTGACCGCGCTGAAGTCCAAACGGCCGAGGATCGAGTCGATCGACGCGGCGGCGTCCGTCGCTGCATCGGCGAGATCCTTGGCGCTTGAACGGTTCTGCGCAAGGATCGGCAGCAGGCGGGCGCCCTGTGTCCACGGCTTGCCCAGGCTGTCGGCAGCGTTCCCGAACGACTTCTCGGCGACCTGGAACGCGGATCTTGCGCCCTCGAGGTCGCCGGAGCTCAACATCGACAGTGCCTGATGCGCCTGGTCGTTTGCGGTCTTGACCGTCGAGCGAGCGGAGATCGCCCCTGCCGCGAAGCCGAGGCCAGCCAGCACCACGAACCCGGCACAGCCGAGCGCGAGTCGCCCGACGCGGCGGCGGACCTTGCTCGGCCGGCGCCAGGCGCCGATCACGAAGAGTGCCGCCATCACGCCGATTGCGATCAGCGCGGTGACACCGAACAGGGCACGGATGTCGAGCCTCGCCAGGATCTGCACACTGATGCCCGCCGACAGCGAGCGAACCCACGCCCAGTTGTACCGCTTGGCGCCGATGACCACAGCCAAGCCCAGGGCGACGACAGCGAGCAACGTCATCCCGATGTTCGGTCCGAGTGCGACGGCGACCGCAGCGACAGCGGTCAGCGCCCACCATGGCGCGCTCGCCGCAGCCCACACGCAGGCGCCCACCGAGGCGATGACGAAGAGTACGTCGATGGCCGTCGAACCGGTTGGTCGGGCGCCGGCAGTCGCTGCAACGATGCCGGCGACGACCGACACCGCTGCAACGGCCTGACCACTGCGCCCCTCGACGGGGTTTCGGCGGGACGCACCTTTGATCATCGGACTCCCGTCACCTGTCGTCGGAGACGCTCCACGGCGTCATGGTCGAATTCGTCACCCGTTGCACGGGACTTCAATGCAAATCGGGCCTGCCGCAGCGGCCGAAGCCACCAGGACAGGCCCGATGCAGGAAGTGAGTCAGATCAGGCGGTGCGCTGCTGGCGGCGGAAGCGAGCAACGAAGAGCAGGATCAGGCCGCCACCGGCGAGCGCGAGCGCCAGCTGCAGGGTGTAGCTGCTGTCCGAACCCGTGGTCGGCAGCGAGCCCGTCGCAGCAGGGGCCGCAAGCACCGAGCTCGTCGTTGGCACCGGTCCTGCCGATGCGAGGATCGTCGTCGTGGTGGGTGCATCCGTTGTCGCAGGAACCGTCGTGGGAGCTGCGGTCGATGGCGTCGGGCCGGCGGAGGCCACGACTTCCTTGACCACGAACGAACCTGAGGCCGAACCCGTGGAGACCACGCTCTCAGCAAGTGCGCCGACGGTGGTCGTGCAGGTGATGTTGCCGGTCACCTTGATCGTGTAGGTCCCGGGCCTCTTCGGGACCGTGAAGCTGAAGCTCTCGCTGGATGCCGTGAAGCTCAGGGTTTCGGGGCCGGTGATCGACACTGACACCGTGCCACCGCAGAAACCGGTGAGTGCCACGGTTTCCGTCGAGCCGGCGTCGATCGGGCTGAACGCAACAGTGAGTTTGCCGCCCGGCGGGTAGGCCTCGCTGGCGTGTGCCGCTGAGGCTCCCAAACTGCCACCGGCGAGTGCTGCTACCGCTGCTGCTGCCAAGATAAAACGCTTCATGTCCACACCTCGTTTTTCATACTCCCCGTCCGGAGAATGAGGAGAATTTACCATCGGTCATTGATTTGGTGTCCAGCGCGATTCAGCTCTTAACAATTGCTTCAGATGCAATTCACCAGGTCAGAGCTATCTCGTCACGTGCCCGCCACGCTGCGTGCGCATGGTCGGGCATGTCGACACCACGCCCGCATTTGCTCCGAGACGAGTCGGCAGACGCGCGCGTCGTTCGCCGATGGTGCGGTCAGGCGGCGCCCTCTGCCGGTCGCTCGATCGATGTCGGCTCGATCGACTTGGGCTCCGCAGACATGGGTTGGACCGGCACGATCGCGCCACGGTCGCCGTACGCCGCCACTCCGTACCCGCGCTGGCCGTACCCTTTGTACCCGTAGGAATTGTCCGGGCCGGCACCGTTGAACACCGTGCCGACGAGGGGCGCTCCCGCCATCCGCAGTGCCTCCACCGTGGCCTCGAGCTGCTTGCCGGTATCCCGTCCCGAACGTGCGACCAACACCAGTGCATCGACCAGTCCCGACAGCACCAGTGAGTCGGTCACGGGCAGGAGTGGCGCAGAATCGAGCACCACGTAGTCGTACAGCGTTGCGAGCTGTTCGAGCAGATCGCGCATCCGGCGCCCGCCGAGCATCTCGCTCGGGTTCGCCGGCACGGAACCAGCGGGTAGCAGGTCGAGCCCGGGCGCGACCTCGAGCTGGATCAACTCGTTCAGCGTGTCGCTCAACAGGACATTGGTGAGGCCCTTGGTGCCGTCGGCCGCGAACATCTCGTGCAGCCTCGGCTTGCGGAGGTCGGCATCGACGAGCAGGACGCTGTGTCCGGTCTGGGCAAGCACGATCGCCAGGTTCGCTGCCGTGCTCGTCTTGCCGTCGGATGCGATCGAGCTCGACACCTGAATGGTGCGAACGGGACGATCGAGGCTCGCGAACAGGAGGCTGGTCCGGATCGATCGGTAGGACTCCACGGACAGGTCGTTCGGTCGCGAGATCGCGATCGCCCGCGCATCCGGGTGCTTGTACATCGGTATCCGACCGAGCAAGGCGGCTCCGCCCGTCGCGCGCTCGAGATCCTCAGTGGTGCGCACCGAGTCGTCGAGGTAGTCCATCAGCAACGCGAGGGCCAATCCTGCGAGGAGGCCGACGATGAAGGCCAGCGCGGCCGTGCGCACGGGCGTCGGTTCCACCGGCGTGCCGTTCGGCGTCGCGGAGTCGACGAGCGTTGCTCCGCCGCTCGACACGGACTGATCGACCTGGCTCTGGTCGATCCTCGCCTGGAACACTGCCTGCTGCGAGACGAGTGTGCTTCGTTGCCCGCTGAGCTGTGCAGTCAGCTCCTGCTGTTGGTCGGCCGGCGCGGCGTCGATCTGTGCATCGATCGCGTCGATCTTGGACTGGAGATCGTCGACCTTCACCTGCAGCGCTCCGGCCGTCGCTTCCAGCGTCGCAATGCTGTTGGCGAGCTTGACCTCGATGTAGGCCTTCGCGTAGGCGTTGGCCAACTTGGCCGCCGTGTTCGGATCGCTGCTCCGCACGGTGACCGAGACGACGTCGGTGGAGGCGACGTCGGCTCCCGACACGCCGGGGATGCTGCCGGTCAGACCGAGGTCCTTGCGAACCTGATCCTCGACGGCGGGGCTCTCGAGGATGCGGATCTCGGTGGCGATCAGACGGTCCGGGTTGTTGACGATCTGACCGGTGTTCGAGAACACCGAGTCAGATGTGCGGGTGCTGATCACGATCTGCGCAGACGACTCGTAGACAGCTGGCTGCCGGGCCGAAAGGCCGAGTCCGGCCGCGACAGCGAAGAGCGTTGGAACGATGACCAACCACTTTCTGTAGACCAGGACACGCCAGTAGTCGCGCAGGGTCTTCTGTTTCGCCTCGACCGGTTCCATAAGCGCGGGACGCTACCAGTCGACTTTTCGCTGTTGTTTTCAAGCACCGACTGGTCACACGCTGCTCCCCAACTCTTAACAATTGGTGTGGCTACCGGCAACCAATGCCGCAGATTTCCGGCAAGCGGCGGCCGAAATCGCGAGCCGTCTCCGCGGTGCGGCGGATGGGCTTGAGTTCGTTTGCGTCGGTGCCGATACCTCATCGAGTGACAAACCTCGAGACACGACCGCGCGAGCGGCGGTTCGGCGAGCGGCGCGGACAGTTCGTCCACCGTCCCGCCAGTACCACCAGCTTCGGACTGCACCTTGCTGGCGCGCGCATCACGTTCGTCGGCATCAACTACGTGCCCGAGCCGACCGGGATCGCGCCCTACACGGCGCTGTTCGCGGAGTCGTTGGCCGAGGCCGGCGCGGAGGTCGAGGTGATCACGGGCGTACCGCACTACCCGGCGTGGTCGGTGCCCGAGGAATACCGGCGTGGCCTGTCGTGGCACGAGGAGATCGCCGGCGTGCAGGTGACCCGGCTGCGGCACTGGGTGCCTCGGGTACCGAACACAAAGGGGCGCGCCGTGCTCGAGGCGTCGTTCCTCGCCGAGGCAGTCAGCACGGTGGTGCGCCGAAAGAGCGATGCGATCATCGCGATCACGCCGAGCCTCGCGGGTCTCGCTGCCGCAGTCGCCGGACGGCGTGGACGACCGGTCGGCGCGCTCGTGCAAGACCTCACCGGCCAGGCCGCGTCGCAGTCCGGCACGACGTCGCAAGGCTTCGGCAGTCGTCTGGCCCGTGTCGAGTACGGCTTGCTGGAGCGTGCTGATCTCGTCGGCGTGATCACGCCCGACTTCCAGGCAGCGCTGATCGAGCACGGTGTCACCGAGTCGAAGCTCGTACCCCTGGCCAATTGCATCCATGTCAGCGCGTTTGCCGGCACCAAGGCCGAGGCACGCCAGAAGCTGCAGTGGGCCGCAGGTGACTTCCTGGTGGTCTACACCGGCAGCCTCGGCCGCAAGCAGGGCCTGGAGACGGCGATCGAGACCGCGCGTGGGTTGGCGGCGAGTCGGCAGAACGTGCGGTTCATGATCGTCGGTGATGGTGGTGAACTGAAGGGCCTGCGCGAACTGGCCGACGGTCTGGCGAACGTCACGTTCGTGCCACCGGTCGATGCGGAGCACTACCCGGTCGTGCTTGCCGCCGCCGACGCGCTGTTGCTCACCGAGCGACCGGGCGTGAAGGAGATGTCGCTGCCGAGCAAGCTCACGTCATACGCAGTTGCGGGACGTCCGATCCTCGCCTCGGTGGCGAAGGGCGGCATCAGCGAGCGTCTCTTGATCAACACCGAATCGGCGATGGTCAGCGCAGCCGGCGATGTCTCGGCACTGATCCAGAACATCAAGATGATCGTCGAGGACGCGGAGGTCCGTGATCGCTACGCCGAGCACGCCTCTCGCCTCGAGCTCGCGGATCTCTCCGTCGGTGCCGCTCGCCAGCGCTACCTGAGCTTTGCCCGCGACCTGCTCGCGCTGCGCTGAACCGTCGCCGCCCGCCTCAGCTCTGGCCAATACAACGCGACGGTGACGATCGCCGGCACGACGACCCCGACAGGGTCGGTCAGGTGGACTCCGAGCTCGAACTGCGTGGAGATGACGACGAGGACGTGTCCCTCTCCTGGATGAGGGATCAGGATCCAGGCGGCGCCGAGCAACCAGATGAGCACGACGACGAGCGCTCGACGTTCGTGCCGCGCCATGTGTCTCTGCAACCTGCGAAGCGCGCTCGATGCCATACCGCATTCTCCCAGCGGCGTCCGTCGGTGACGTGACGGTCAACGCGATCGTCACGGCCAGTTGACATGACCTCGCCATGACCGTTGTATCGCTGTCGGTTGTGATCGAACGCGCGTTCGGGTAGCGTCGACGTCAGTTGATCTTCCCCGATCATCCTCGGCCGGTTCTGCCGGCCCCCGTCGTTCGACGCTGTTGTCCGTGACGTGTGAGTGATCCCGTGGGAGGTGTGCGATGAGTGTCTCTGTCGATGACGAGCCGATGTTCGCGCTGCCCGATCTGGAGTCGTTCCGTGCGCTGCGGGGCGCTGCGCGTGATCAGGCGTTCATGGTCATCCAGGTCGAGAAGCGTCGGATCGCCGCGCTGGAAGCGGCGATCATCACCGATGTACGCACCTCGGTCTCCTATCTCGACGATCGCCACCACAGCGTCAACGCCTGGGTGCAGGCGGTCACCAACTGCAGTCGCAGCGCGGCGAACCAACGGGTACGCGCCGCGGCGATGTTGGCCGAACTGCCGGACGTCGCCGAGGCGTATGCGGAAGGCACCGTCGGCGACGACCAGGTCAACCTGCTGGCCGGGTTGCACGCCAGTCCCCGCTGCCGCGACAAGCTGCCTGACTCGCAGGCCGAACTGCTCGAGGCGGCCCGCACGCAACGGGCGCGCGACTTCACGTTGACGTGCCAGCGATGGGAAGCGGCGAACGATCCCGATGGCACGATGCGTGACCAAGAGGCGTGTCGTGAGAACCGCAAGATCAGTTTCGCTGGACTTGGCGCCGGCTTCCTGTTCCGAGCGGAGGGCGACGCGTTGACGGGCGACATGATTCGCGAGATCTTGCGCGGGCACGCTGAAGCCGAGCTGGAGACCGACCTCGCCGAGCGCAGCGCGATCTATGGCGATCACGCGGCGGAGCACGCGCTTGCCCGCTCGCCGGAACAGCGTGCCTTCGACGCGTTCGCATCGATCTTCTTCAAGGGCGCCGGCACCAACGGGACCACCGAGCGCAAGCCGCTGATCATCATCCACTGCACCCCGTCGGTGCTGACTCAAGCCATCCGCGAGTACTTCGGCACCTCCACTCCGCCCGAGGAACCGTCGGAGCGCTTCCGGCTGTGCGAGACATCGTCCGGCGCGCCGGTCTCGTTGCGCGATCTCGCCGTTGCTGCCCTGATCGGGAAGGTGCAGCGCATCGTGTCGGCCCCCAACGGGCTCACCATCAACTTGGGCCGGTCAACTCGGCTGTTCACCGGATCGGCCCGCGATGCTGTGCTGCTCGCCAACGATCGATGTTGTTGGCCCGGCTGCGGCATGCGCACCGGGCGGATCCAAGTCGATCACATGAGTCCGTGGGTCGCCCTGACGGGCGTCACGGATCCGCTCAATGGCGCACCGATGTGCGGAATCCACAACCGTGCCAAGCACAACGGCAACTTCACCGTCAAGCGCGACAACGCCGGCTGGCACCTCTACCGACCCGACGGCACCGAAGTCGCACCATGCGGTCACGGCTGAGGATGAGCGCGCGCTCGTTCGCCTCGTTCACAGTCCCGACGCCGCTGAGTGGGCCTCGAGAATCCAGCGGGGCCCGGTGCGAATCTCCACCGTCACGCGACTCGGGGTCGGATTCTCCTCGCGCTCAGCCGACGAGTTGCGCGAGATCATTGCACTGCCGCCCCTGTCGTCGATGCCGATCGAGTACCTCACGCCGATGATCGAGGACAGGGCAGTATCGGTGCAGATCGCTCTGGCCGATCGCGGCCAGCATCGTGCGCCATCCATTCCCGATCTTCTCATCGCGGCAACCGCAGAACTGGCCCAGCTGACCGTTCTGCATGTCGACAAGGACTATGAGCTGATTGCCGATCTCACGGGACAGCAGATGGAACGACTGGTTGTGGAAGCCGCCTGACGGCGAGGGGTCAGACGCCGAGCTCGTTGCGGTCGGCGTCGACCATCATGGTGACGAGGTCTTGGAACGAGGTCTGGAGCTCCCAGCCGAGTTGGGTCTTGGCTTTGGTGGGGTCGCCGAGGAGGTAGTCGACTTCGGCGGGCCGGAAGTAGCGGGGGTCGACGACGACGTGTTCTTCCCAGTCGAGGCCGGCGTGGCCGAACGCGAGTTGGCAGAACTCGCGCACCGAGTGTGCTTCGCCGGTGGCGATGACGAAGTCGTCAGCCGTGTCGTGTTGGAGCATGCGCCACATCGCTTCGACGTAGTCGCCGGCGAAGCCCCAGTCGCGCATCGCGTCGAGGTTGCCGAGGTGCAGTTTGGATTGTGTGCCGGCCAAGATGGCGGCGACGCCTTTGGTGATCTTGCGGGTCACGAAGTTTTCGCCGCGGCGGGGGCTCTCGTGGTTGAACAGGATCCCGTTGGAGGCGAACATGCCGTAGGACTCGCGGTAGTTGACGGTGGCCCAGTAGCCGTAGACCTTGGCGACGCCGTAGGGGCTGCGCGGGTGGAATTGGGTGTCTTCGTTCTGTGGTGGCGGCGTGGAGCCGAACATCTCCGACGAGCTGGCTTGGTAGAACTTGGCGTTCACGCCAGAGATCCGGATCGCTTCGAGCAGGCGCATCGTGCCCAACCCGGTGACCGAGCCGGTGTAGTCGGGGAGCTCGAACGAGACCTGGACATGTGATTGTGCGGCAAGGTGGTAGACCTCGGCCGGCTGCACGGCCTGCAGGATCCGGACCAGGCTCAACGGGTCGTCCAGGTCGCCGTAGTGCAACTGCAGACGACCTTCACCGTCAGCACCGTGGATCGCTTCGAGACGGGCACGCGACAACACACTCGAGCGCCGGACGATGCCGTGCACCTCGTAGCCCTTCGACAGCAACAACTGGGCGAGGTACGAACCATCCTGACCGGCGACACCGGTGATCAACGCTGTGGGCATCGTTGAAATCTAGAGCCTCAGACCGTTGCTGGTACACCGCGCATCGCGGTGTTGTGGACCTCTTGGTCGAGGAACCATTCGTAGGTGGTGCGGATCCCGTCGACGAGTTCGATCTTGGGTTGCCAGCCGAGCATGGTCAGCTTGGTGACATCCAAGACCTTGCGTGGGGTGCCGTCAGGCTTGGACGTGTCGAACTCCAACACGCCTTCCGGGTAGACGGCGTCGCGAACCATCTCCGCCAACGCCTTGATCGTCAGGTCCTTGCCGGTGCCGAGGTTGATGTGCGAGTGGTCCGAGTAGTTGTCCATCAAGAACACACACGCATCGGCGAGATCGTCGACGTGCAAGAACTCGCGCATCGGTGAACCGGTGCCCCAGATCTCCACACCCGTGCGACCCTCTTCGCGGGCGTCGTGGAACTTGCGCATCAACGCCGGCAACACGTGCGACGACGTCAGATCGAAGTTGTCGTGCGGCCCGTACAGGTTCGTCGGCATCGCCG
>JAOBWQ010000449.1 GCA_025463425.1 Ilumatobacteraceae bacterium
TCAACTTCGCTCCCGGCCAGATCGTCGCCAACCAGATCGTCGTCGGCCTGAGCGACGACAGCGACATCTCGATCACCAACCCGATCGGATCGGTCGACGTCATCCTCGACGTCTTCGGCTACTTCGCGCCAGCCGACACCATCGGCACGGCCGATGCCCTGTCCGGACCGTCTGGCGAGGCCGGTCCGGCAGGTGCCAAGGGCGACACCGGGGCGAAGGGCGATACGGGAGCTGTAGGACCCATCGGTGCAACGGGAGCTGTTGGACCCGTCGGACCTGTGGGACCCGTGGGACCCGCCGGAGCAGCGGGCGCCGTTGGACCTGTGGGGCCAGCGGGAGCCGTGGGACCCGCTGGCGCAGCGGGAGCCGTCGGACCAGCAGGCACCAACGGCACCAACGGCACCAACGGCGCCGCAGGACCGGCCCTGATGATGTCCTCGTCGGCCGACTCGCGAGTGTCGACAGACGCGCTCGGCGCCGCGGCCTATGTGGCCCCGCTTCCCCTGCAGGGGGCTCTTGCATCGACGCCCACGACCTTCACGATCACGGGATCCACGTTCAACGGCGCTTCAGCGCCGAACGGAGAGGTGTTTCCGGAGGCGTTCACGATCCGCAACATCGCCTTGGTCGCTAACGAGACGTCGTCTGTGTTCGTACCACTGCCCGTCACGCTCCACGCCCAGATCTACGTGCAGCCGTCCGGAGGGGTCGTCGCCCCATTGGTCGGTGCGTCCTGTGACACCGCCCCGATCGTTCCGACGGCAAGCACGATCTTGGCCGGCACGGAAGCGAGCTGCTTCGGCTCCGGTCTGTCGGTGGCAGTCGCGGCGCACACCCGGGCGTGGATGGTCGTCTCCGCGACAACGTCGACAGCGATTACTCTTTACCTCCAGGTCTCGACCAGCGTGAGCTGAGCGCGTCGCCCGGGAGCGATCCGCCCGTGCACCTCATGGTACGTTCGGCGCGATGTCGCGAGCGCTGGTCCTGGGTGGCGGTGGTGTGGCGGGCATCGCCTGGGAGACGGGCGTGCTGGTCGGGCTCGCCGACGAAGGGCTCGACCTCCGCAGCGCCGACCTCGTCGTCGGCACATCGGCAGGCTCCACCGTCGCCGCGCAGCTCACGAGCGGTGAGAACTTCGACGCGTTGTTCGCCCGGCAGCTCACCTCGGCCGAGGAGTCCGGCGAGCTGGAAGCTCAGCTCGACATCGAGGGCATCACCGCGTTGTTCATCGGCGCGCTGAAGCGATCGAAGACGCCGCTCGAACTGCGCGCAGCGATCGGACAGGCCTCGTTGAGCGTCGACACGGTGCCCGAAGCCGATCGTCGAGCCGTGATCGAGCACCGCCTGCCGCGGCACGCTTGGCCCGCCGGAGTGGATGTGCGTGTCGTGGCCGTCGACGCGGCCACGGGCGAGGTGCGCACGTTCTCGGCCGCGGACGACGTGTCGATGGTCGATGCCGTCGCTGCATCGTGCGCCGTACCCGGCGTCTGGCCGCCCGTCACCATCGACGGGCGGCGCTACATCGACGGCGGCGTGCGGTCCAGCACCAACGCCGATCTCGCCGCCGGACACGACGTGATCCTGGTCCTCGCGCCGGTCGACAACGTGGCCGGCATCGCCGACCCTGACGTGGTCGCCTCGATCGAGCGGCTGGGCGAAGCGGCAACCGTCCTCGTCGTCACCCCGGACGCCGGCTCGGCCGAGGCGATCGGGACGAACGTCCTCGATCTCGCGACCCGTGCGCCGGCGGTCAATGCCGGGCGCGCGCAGGGTCGCCGGATCGCGGCCGACGTGCGATCGATGTGGAACCCGGCGTAGGCGGCGATCTACAGGCCGGCCAGCAGCACCTCGCGGATCGCGTCGTCGCCGTACATCCCGGACGTGCCCTGGGCGTAGGCGCAGTGCATCTCCAACACCCCCGCGTCGAACGCGATGCTCATCGCGCTCGGCTCGGCGACGTTCTTCAACTTGATCAGGTGCAGGCCGTCGCGAACGGCCTCACGACCGAGATCATCTGCGCAGATGACGCGCAGCGCCATGTTGAGGCGGTGGCACGAGAGGTTGTCGAGGAAGTTGAGCCCCGCAGCGTCGTTGGCCAGGCTGTCCCAATCGACCTCGTACGGGATCGGCGTGCCGCAGATCTCCTCGATCTCCTTGACCCGCTCCGGCAGCGTCACGTCCTGCAGCTCCTTGATCCGGCGTCGCTCTTCCAAACCCATGTCGTTCCTCCTCGTTCGGTTCCGCCCAGCGCGGACGTGATCATCGTGAACGTCGAGCCGCGATCGATCATGAGTAACGGGTACTCAGTCCGGATGGGTTCTTCGACTCGCCCGGGCTGAACCGCAGTTGCCGAAGGGGCGGGGAGCTACCCTCGGTGAGGTGCCCGCTGAGCTGTTGTCGACGATGTTCGAGCCAGTGGTCGGTACGGAGTTCATCGTCGACCTCGGTGGCGCCGGCCGAGTCGCGCTCACGCTGGCCTCGTGCGAGCGGTTGTCCGCCGGCGGCCTCGGACCGCGCCGCGAGCCGTTCTCGCTCGTGTTCCACGGGCCGGCGGTCCCCGTCCTGACGCAGGCGACGTACGCCATGGATCACCCCGAGCTGGGGCGGCTGGACATCTTCATCGTGCCGATCCAACCGAATCCCGGTGGCGCTCCCCGGTACGAGGCCGTCTTCAACTGATCGGCACGTGTTCCATCCGGATGTGCACGTCGTTCGCTGCCACACGGAAGAAGCCCAGTCGCTCGTACAGCTGAACCGCCGGGTTCCAGTGCTCGACGTGCAACGAGACGATCACGCCCTGGCGATCGGCGGCCTCGATCAGGTCGTGCACGAGGGCGCTCCCGACACCCTTGCCGCGAACGCCCGGCAGCAGAGCGATGTCGACGATCCGGATCTCGCCGGCCTCGAGTCGGGCGACGTACAGGCGACCAACCGGCACGCCATCGAGCTCGACGACCGAGAACTGCGCGTCGGGGTAGTTGTCGCGGTAAGACGCATCCTGAGCTGTGAACTGTTGCGCAAGGAAAGTCGCCTTCTGCTCGTCGGTCCACGGCACGGCGGCGAGCTCCTCCGTCCGGGTGCTCGCATAGAGGTCAGAGAGGAACGCTCTGTCGTGGGGCTCGACCGGCCGCAGCGAGACGGCGCTCGGCAGCGTCACACCGACCTCAGAGCGAATGGACCGACACGACCACCGACACCAGGTCACGCCAGGACCGGTCACCGAGCGCCGGGACACCCCGGGCGGATCGCCAGACGTCGGGATGCATCCCGAGGAGGTAGACGCCGGGCTGCAACTTCGGCAGCAGGCTCTCGGACCCGCTGGTGAAGACGACGGTCGATGCGGGTGCTGCGTCCGTGGCCACGCTGAAACCGACCCGCA
>JAOBWQ010000458.1 GCA_025463425.1 Ilumatobacteraceae bacterium
TTCACGGGCAGGACAGTGCGCGCCGCGCTCGATGCGATCAACGAGTACGGCCGTCCACGCATGGTCCAGCTCGCCGTCCTGGTCGATCGCGGCCACCGCGAGCTTCCGATCCGACCGGACTTCGTCGGCAAGAACCTGCCGAGCAGCAGCGAGGAAGACGTACGCGTCAGCCCTGACGGCGTCACGATCGGCGAGCGGAGAGCAGCCCGATGAAGCACCTCCGCTCGATCGACGAGCTCGGCCCGGACGGACTGCGCCATCTTCTCGACCTCAGCGACCACATGGCCGAGATCAATCGCCGCCCCATCCCGAAGGTGCCGGCGCTTCGTGGCAAGACGGTGGTCAGCCTGTTCTTCGAGGACAGCACGCGCACCCGGCTCAGCTTCGAGACCGCCGCCAAGCGGCTCAGCGCGGACACGATGACGTTCAGCGTCGGCACGAGCAGCGTCAACAAGGGCGAGAGCCTGCGCGACACGATCGAGACTGTCGCTGCGATGGGTGTCGACGCGTTCGTCGTGCGCCACAAGAGCAGCGGTGTCCCGTGGCAGATCTCGCGTTGGACCGAGGCGAGCGTGGTCAACGCTGGCGACGGGTGGCACGAGCACCCGACCCAGGCACTGCTCGATTGCTACACGATCCGCACGGCGTTGAACCGCACCGACGGCTTCGACGGGTTGCACATCGCGATCGTCGGCGACATCAAGCACAGCCGGGTCGCGCGCAGCAACGTGTGGGCCTTCGCCGCCCTCGGCGCGCGGGTCACCCTCGTCGCGCCGAACACACTGCTGCCGCCGTCGCTCGACGGATGGCCGGTCGAGGTCGTGCATCACATCGACGACATCGTCGAGAAGGTCGACGTGCTCTACATGCTGCGGATGCAGCGTGAACGGATGCACGAAGCGCTGGTGCCGAGCCTGCGCGAGTACACCGCCAACTTCGGGCTCACGCCAGCGCGCGCGGATCGCTTGCAGCAGCACACCCTCGTCATGCATCCGGGCCCGATGAACCGAGGGGTCGAGATGGCGGTCGATCCCTCCGAGCTGCCCGGCTCGGTCATCACCCAGCAGGTCACCAACGGCGTCGCCGTGCGGATGGCTGTGCTCTTCCACCTGCTCGGCAGTGGATCCGGACTCGCGGGAGAAGCATGAGCCCCAGCACGAACAGCCCACGACCGAGCTCGCTGGTCATCAAGAACGGGACGGTGCTCGATCGGCGCGGTGAGATCAGCGCCGATGTACGCATCGTCGACGGGCTCGTGGCCGAGGTCGGCACCGGGCTGTCGGCAGACGTCGAGCTCGACGCCTCGGGATGCATGGTCAGTCCGGGGTTCGTCGATCTCCACGTGCACCTGCGCCAGCCGGGGCGTGAGGAAGCCGAGACGATCGAGACCGGCTCTCGCGCTGCGGCTCGGGGTGGGTTCACGGCAGTCGTGGCGATGCCGAACACCGAACCGCCGCACGACAACCTCGCCGTGGTGCAGATGGTGCGCCGGCTGGGCGAAGAAGCCGGCCTGTGCGAGGTGCTGCCGAGCGGCTGCATCACGATGGGCCGGCTCGGCGAGACCCTCGCCCCCCTCGCCGAGCTCGCGGCTGCGGGCGTCCACCTGTTCACCGACGACGGCACCGGCGTGCAGGATCCACTGCTGATGCGCCGCGCGCTCGAGTACGGCAAGAGCCTCGGCATCGTGCTGGCCCAGCACTGCGAGGTCAGCCGACTCACCGAGGGCGCCGTCATGCACGAAGGGGGCTGCTGCTCACGCCTCGGGGTCCCGGGCTGGCCGTCGGTGGCCGAGGAGCTGATGGTCTTCCGCGACATCGAGCTGTCCCGCCTGACCGGCGCGCCGGTGCACTTCCTGCACCTGTCCACCGCCAAGAGCGTCGACCTCGTTCGCGGGGCCAAGGCCGAAGGGCTGTTGGTCACGGCCGAAGCAGCGCCGCACCACTTCACACTGTCCGATGAATCGCTGTCCGGCTTCGATCCGATCTTCAAGGTCAACCCGCCGTTGCGCGAAAACGCCGACATCGCCGCCGTGAAGCGAGGTCTGGCCGATGGCACGATCGACGCGATCGCCACGGACCACGCACCGCATCCACCCGAGGCGAAGGAGATGCCGCTCGATCAGGCACCTCCCGGGATGCTCGGTCTCGAGACGTCGCTGGCACTCTCGATCAGCGAGCTCGGACTGGACCTCCGGCAAGTCGTCGCGCTGCTGTCGTGGCAACCCGCCGCGATCGCGGGTGTGGCAGATCGGCACGGTCGCGACATCCAGGTCGGATCTCCGGCGAACATCACGGTGTTCGACCCGAACCTGACGTGGACCGTGACCTCGGCCGGGCTGGCGAGCAAGAGCCGCAACACGCCGTTCGCCGGACGGTCCGTGCGCGGCAAGGTCCGCCACACACTTCTGCGTGGTGTGCCCACCGTCATCGACGGGGAAGCGCGACGATGACGAGTTTCCCAATGAATGGTCATGCACTAGACTGGATTGTTATGCAGAAGGAACTGACGTGAGTCGGCAGCCAATTGTGGAGGGCGCGCTCGTCCTCGCCGA
The DNA here is from genome assembly GCA_025463425.1 of Ilumatobacteraceae bacterium. GTDB lineage: Bacteria > Actinomycetota > Acidimicrobiia > Acidimicrobiales > Ilumatobacteraceae > WLMZ01. The sequence continues at coordinate 2,552 of JAOBWQ010000458.1, forward strand.
CGGCAGCGTGTTCGAAGGAGAGTTGATCGGAGCGGTCGCGCCGGACGGCGTCGCCAGCGGTGAAGTCGTCTTCAACACCGTGCTCAGTGGCTACCAGGAGGTGCTCACCGACCCGAGCTACGCCGGCCAGATTATCACCTTCACCTATCCGCACATCGGCAACTACGGGGCGTCCCTCGCCGACTTCGAGTCGCGGCGGCCGTTCTGCCGCGGTGTCATCGTGCGCGACCTTGCCCGCCGTGAGTCCAACCACCGCTCGGAGGCACACCTCGATGCAACCCTCCGGCGGTACGGCATCAGCGGGATCGCCGGGATCGACACCCGCCGGCTGACCCGCCTGTTGCGTGACACCGGCGCGATGAGTGGCGCCTTCGGCAGTGCGAACGAGGCGACGTTGCTGGCCGCTGCCAAGGACGAGCCCGGCACCGACGGCGTCGATCTGGTCGCCCAGGTCACCACGCCCTCGGCGTACACGGTGGGTTCGGGCGAGCGTCGGATCGTCGCCTACGACTTCGGCATCAAGTACTCGATCGTCGATCACCTCGCCACGCTCGGCACGGTCACCGTCGTGCCGGCCTCGACCACCGCCGAGGAAGTCCTCGCGCTCGGGCCGAGCGGCGTGTTCTTGTCGAACGGACCGGGGGACCCCGAGGTCGTCGGCTATGCGGTCGAGGCGATCCGTGGGCTCGTCGGCCAGGTGCCCGTGTTCGGCATCTGCCTCGGCCATCAACTGCTGAGCCTGGCGATCGGCGGCACGACCTTCAAGCTGCCGTTCGGTCACCACGGTGGCAACCATCCGGTGCGACACGAAGCGAGCGGCAAGATCGAGATCACCAGCCAGAACCACAACTTCTGCGTCGACCCGGAGAGCCTCGGCGACCGGATCGAGGTCACCCATCGCAACCTCAACGATCACACCAACGAGGGCATGTGGGTCAAGGGTGAGGCCGCGTTCAGCGTGCAGTACCACCCCGAAGCCGGCCCCGGCCCGCACGACGCGAGCTACCTGTTCGGCGTGTTCGACGAGATGATGCGCGACCC
>JAOBWQ010000504.1 GCA_025463425.1 Ilumatobacteraceae bacterium
GTCGTGGTCTGACCGTCTGACCAACGTCTTGGAGGGCGGGGTCAGAGCTCGACGACGATCTTGCCGAAGAACGCTCCGTCGCGCATGCATTGCTGAGCGTCGAGCAGCCGGTCGAACGGCCAGACCCGATCGATCACGGGCGCTCGACCGGTGGCAGCCATCGCGGCGAGCATCTTCGGGAAGTCCTCGGCAAGGTAGCCGCCGGCGCCGATCAGGGAGCGGCCCCAGTGGTAGACGTCGGTCAGCGACAGTGTGGCCTCGGGACCGGTGGTGGTGCCGCAGAAGACCATCCGCCCACCGATCGCGAGCGACGCGATCGACTCCCGGAACAGCGCCGGTCCCACGTGATCGACGACGAGGTCGACGCCACGTCCACCGGTGACCATCGCCACGGCGGCCGGGATGTCGTCGGCGTTGCGGTCGATCGCGTGGTGGTATCCGGCAGCCAGGGCGCGGGCAACCTTCTCCGTGCCACCGGTGGTGGTGATCACCGTGGAACCGTCGGCCAGGAGCAGGGTCAGCAGCGCACAGGACACACCGGACGCCGCGCCATTGACGAGCACCACTTCGCCGGGAACGTGACCGCCCGCTTCGAGTGCGTGGTAGGCGGTCATCGCGGCCACGGGCATCGTCGCGGCATCGACGAACGACATCGAGCCCGGCAGCTCGTAGGTGCGATCAGCCGGGGCGGCGACGAGCTCGGCGAAACCGCCCGGCCGGGTCGAGCCGACCGTGCGGAGGTCCTCGCAATACGGCGCGTTCCCCGTCGTGCAGCGCGCGCAGATCCCGCAGGTGCTGACCGGATCGACCATCACCCGCGCGCCGATCGGCGGCCCGACATCGTCGGGCAGGTCGGCCGCTCGCGCTACGACCACTCCGGCGACGTCCATCCCGGCGATGTGCGGCAGTGAGAACCCGCGCACCACGGGGGCGATCTCCTGGAGCAGGTCGAGCCGGTTCAACGCGCAGGCTCGCACCTGCACCACCAGCTCTCCGGGTCCCGGCGTGGGGTCGGCGACGGTTTCGGGGGCGACGGCGCCGACCCCGAAACCGCGCTGGACGAAGGCTCTCAACGGGCTGCGACCTGGCTCAGCCGGCCGGCCAGATGACCTTGCCGGAGGCGTCGTACAGGCCCTTGGCCACCGACTCGTCGTAGTCGTTGCCGTTCACGGGCGCGCCCTTGGGCCACACGCCGGCAGCGACGTACGCCTTGTACTCGGCGTCGAACACGGCCGGGTCGATCAGACCGACCGGCTCGCCCGAAGGCGTGCTGGCCTGGACGACCTTGAGCTCGGCGTTCCAGCGGAACAGCTCGCCGGCCGCGGTGAGGTAGTTCTGGTTGCCGGCTGCGTCGATCGCGGCGACGCTGATCTTGACGGCACCGGCGGGGTCGGCGATGGCGTCCTCCATGCCGTGCAGCGCGGCACGGGTGAAGTCCTCGACCACCGTGGGGTGATCTGCGGCGAACGACTTCGACGTGTAGAGCAGACCGAACGTGCCGGGGATGTCATCGGTCACCGGGTCGAAGGTGTTGTACTTCACGCCCGCAGCGTCGAGCTGGTTCGGCTCGTTCGACTTGTAGACGGGCAGCGCGTCGATGCCGCTGGAGAGCTGGGCCACGGGATCGAAGCCGTCGAGCAGGGTCTCCTTGTAGTCGGTGCCGCGCTCGAGGCCGGCCTTGGCCAGCATCGCGACGATGGACGGCGGGATGTCCCCCTTCACGCCGATGGTCTTGCCCTTGAGGTCGGCGAGCTTGGTGGCGCCGCCATCCGGTGTGAGCAATTCCTCGATCGGCGCCTTGCCGTAGTCGACGAGCGCCACGAAGTCCGCGCCGTCACCGGTGTTGTTGAGGATCTCGCTGTAGTTGCCGGCCGAGGAGAACTGCGCGGTGCCCGCTGCGACCAACGGGTAGTTGGTCGTCGAGAAGCCCGGCACCAACGTGACGTCGAGGCACATCTTGTCGAAGTAGCCCTTGCTCTTGGCGACGACGACATCGACGATCGATGCGGACGCGGCGAAGTCGAAGCTGCTGCTGTAGGTGATCTTGCCGGCGGCCTTGTTCTCGGCGCAGCGCGCGTCGGAGATGCCCTTCGTCGTCACGCCGTCGTCGCCCGAGCTGCCGCTCGTCGCGGTGCTGGCGCTGGTCTCGGTGCCGGCGCCAGTAGTGGCCGTGCCGGCAATGGTGGTGGGCGTGCTGGCGGCCGGCGTCGAAGCGCTCGGCTTGGCGTCGCTGCTGCACGCCGCGGCAGTGATGGCGAGGACGGCGAGGACTGCTCCGGTCTTGAACCGCTGGTTCACGCTGATCATGGTGCTCCTTGATGTGTGGTGGTGGGGTGTCGAGAGATCAGGTGCGCTGGCTGCTGTGCCAGCGGAGCGCGAAGCGTTCGACGGAGTTGACGATCAACGTCGCGGTGGCACCGATGAAACCGAGCACGTAGATGCTGCCCCACAGCTGGCTGCGCAGCTGTGAGCGGTTCTGCGCGGTCTTGATCGCATAACCGAGGCCCGACGTGCTGCCGGCGTAGAACTCGCCGAGCACGGCACCGATCAACGCGAGCCCGACAGCGATGCGCGCCGCGGAGAACAGGTTGGGCAGCGCCGACGGCAGCCGTAGGCGCAAGAAGACCTCGCGCGTGCTGGCATCGACGGAACGGGCGAGCTCGACCAGGCTCGGGTCGACGGACCGGAAACCACTGACGCCGTTGATCAGGAACGGCACGAAGCAGACCAGCGACGTGACGACGACGATCGAGTGCAGGCCGAAGCCTTGCCACGCGACGATGGCCGGCACGTACGCGACGATCGGCGTGACCTGCACCAGCAGCGCGAGCGGCGTCACGGCCCGTTCGATGAAACGTGAGTGCGCCATCAACGTCGCGCCGATCATCGCCAGGACGAAGGCGATGACGCCGCCGAGGAACGACTCCCACACCGTCGATCGAGCCATCCGCAGGTAGAACGACCTGGCACCGTTGATGCTCGAGAGGATGTCCGTCGGCTTGGGCAGCAGGAACTTCTTGATGTCGAAGATCGCCACGCCGAACTGCCAGACGAGGAAGAACACCGCGAGTCCGATGACCGGCGCGGCCAACCGCAGCAGCTTCGCCGCACGGCTCTTCGCGTCGAGATCCACAGGGTCGGGCGCCGACTGCACGCGGACGTCGACGACCCGGATCGGGGGCTGCAGGTTCATCGCGAGTGGTGCTCGCGCAGGTCGGTGCGCAGCAGGCGGACGATCTCGTGGAACTCGGGGTCGTCCTCCATCTCCGGGGTGCGCGGACGGGGCAGCTCGATGGTGCGCTCGGTGGCGATCCGGCCGGGGCGGGCGGCCATGACCACGACTCGGTCGGACAGGATCGCGGCCTCGGTGACCGAGTGGGTGACGAACACCACGGTGGCCTCGATCCGGCTCCACAGATCCAGCAGCAGGTAGCGCATGTCGGCCCGGGTGATCTCGTCCAGGGCGGCGAATGGCTCGTCCATCAGCAGGATCGGCGAGCCGAGCGCGAACGCGCGCACGAGTGATGCACGCTGCTGCATCCCGCCGGACAGCTCGTGCGGGTATGCGCCGGCGAAGGCCGACAACCCCACCGCTTCGAGCAGCCCGTCGATCTCGGCGTCGCTCATCACCGAATGCGCGGCCCGGCCGCGATGGAGGCTGGTGAGGAAGCGCACGTTCTGAGCCACCGTCCGCCAGGGAAGCAGAGCCGGCGACTGCGGGACGAGGCCGAACTGCTTGCCCGCCCGTGCGGCGTCGGGACCGAGCCCGTTGACCGTAACGGTGCCCGTCGAGGGATCGTGCAGCCCGCCGATGATCCGCAGCAGCGTCGACTTGCCGCAGCCGCTGGGGCCGAGGAGGCTGACGAACTCGCCCCGACCGATGC
>JAOBWQ010000506.1 GCA_025463425.1 Ilumatobacteraceae bacterium
GTCGTGGTCGTGGTCGTGGTCGTGGTCGTGGTCGGTCATGCCGCCTCCTCGACGAGCTCCAGGTAGTCCTCGAACAGATCGACGAGCACGCTGAACGGTGGCTCGGTGCCGGCGCCCCACAGATCGGCCGAGTGGAACTCGACCGTGTACACGACGTCGGTGAGATCCCGCGCGCCGGGGACGCGGTCGTCGCCGCAGACCGACTCGATCCGTCCGATGGCGCCGCGCACGTAGCGCGGACAGCGGTTCTGCGCTGTGGTGCGCATCCGGACCACCCGTACGACGTCGCCGACGTTCAGCCGCGGATCAGTCGCCGGCGGCATCGGGTGCACGCTCGTCATGAACGTGTCCATCGATGCCCGCAGGACGACGTCGTCGTGGCGAGGAAGCGGCTGGTCCGCGCCGGCCAGCACGTCGCGGCGTCGCGCGAGCTCGTCGGCGGGCACGACGTTCCGCTCGGTGACAGCGTGCTCGGCGGCCAGCAGCCACCGCTCGTAGTAGCTCGCAGCGAGATACCGGGAGGGCTCGATCCGCTCGATCCACGGGCGGACCGTGCCGCCGCCGACCGTCATCGCGATCGCCTGGACCCGGAGCTCCCATGTGTCGTGATGGGTCAGCTCGCCGTCCTCGGTGACCACCGGGCCGAAGCCCTGCAGCCCGCCGAGGTCGTGCACACCATCCACGACCCGCAGGTTAGTCGTCGGGCCCTCAGGCGGACACCAGCTCACGCTCTTCGCGCACGTCGGCGACGCGCACCGGGGCGCAGAGCGCGATCGCCGGCCTGGTGGCGGGAACCTGAGCCTCCCGTGCTGCGGCACGGAGCAGGAGCAGTTGACGGATGTTGATGGCCGCGACGACCGTGTTGAGCAGCACGCCCGACCACGCCCCGTTGGCGAAGTTGAACGCGATCAGCACGAGGCAGGCGACGAGGTTGAGGGCACGGAAGCGTGCCTGGTTCTTCTGGACGATGCTGGCGACGCAGAAGACCGAGCCGATCCAGCCGAGGCTGGTGGTGACGAGCGCGGCGTTCATCGTTTCTTCCGAGCTGCGCGACGGATGGACCGCAGTTCGCGGCGGTAGATGCGCTCACGTTCCGCGGCGGTGATGTGCCGGGCGGTGTGACGGGCGTTGTGGTGCCAATCGTCGCTGCGCAGCTCGGAGAGCTCCAGACCGACGATGTCGTGGGTTGCATAGGTGTTGAACATGAGGACATCATCCGCGGTTGCGGTCCGGCGTGCATGAGCAACACCTACTCAACTCGTACGATGTGACGTACTCATCCCACGCTCAACCGTCGGACGCGTAGCTCCCGCTGCCGGCAGCAGCGGCGGCAGCTCGGATCGTCTCGCGGTGCAGGGCGACGAGACCGGCCATGTCCAGTGCGGCCCCTTCGTTGCCCGCTGTGTAGCCGCCGGCCAGCACCCACGCCACCGGCACCTGGTTGCCGGACGCCCACTCGAACACCATCCGCTCGCGTTCGGCGAGTGTGGCGGCGGTGATGCCGGGCACCCCACCGGCCTGCTCGTGCGGATCCATCCCCGCGTTGTAGAGCACGAGGTCGATCGCCTCCGGGGTCTCGATGCGGTCCAGCTCCCGGGCGACGACCTCGAGGTAGTCGCGTCCGTCGCACATCGTCAGCCGGGCCAGGCCACGGCTCTCGTACATGTCGAACACATCGACCGACACGTCGACCTGCTCGATCTCGGGGATCGGCCGGATGAGCGCTGCAGTGCCTCCGCCGCAGTGGGCGTCGAGGTCGAGCACGACGATCCGCTCCGCCCCGGCAGCGATCGCCGCGACCGCGGCAACCACGAGACCGTTGAACGTGCAGTACCCGCGGCCGTGGCCGGCGGCGGCGTGGTGGAGACCGCTCGACAGCGATCCGGCGATCGATCCGTCACGGTAGGCAGCGAGCGCCGCGTCGCGGACACCTGCGACGGATGCCCACACGGCATCGGACAGACCGGGGTCCCAGCCGAGCTCGTTGCTGCTGGCCAGGTCGCGTGGTTCGCCGGTCAACACCGCGTCGACGTACGCCGCGTCGTGGATCGCCGTCAACTCGTCCCGGTAGATGGCCGCTGGCGCATGTACCTCCACGCCCGCGATCGGATCGTCGACCAACGACGCGGCGACTGCGGCTGCCTTGCGGGTGGTGTCGAACGCCACGGTGGTGTTGCAGTAGGTGGGACTGAAGAAGACGTGCACGATCGAGTCTCGCACGGCGTGCCGCGATCGCCGCGGCGTCTACGCTCGCCGTGATGTCGACGTCGGCCGATGGATCGAGCTGGCCGCGTGGCCGGTCCCGCGACGGCGGCGTCGACGAGATCCCGCTGGGTTCCCTCCTGCCGCCCGGGTCGGGTGGCAGGGTGTGGCTGTGTGGCAAGCATGCGATCGGTCCGGACCCGGAGGCACTGCTGGCTGAGGTCGGCGCCTCGACGGTGGTGTGCCTCACCGAGGAGTTCGAGCTGAGCGACCGCTATCCCACCTACGTGCAGTGGCTCGCCGCCAACCGCGGGCGTCGGGCGATCCTGTTCCCGATCCCGGATCTGCACGCGCCGTCGGTCGAGCGACTGGAACTGCTGCTCGACACGCTGGTCGATCGCCTCGAGCGCGATGAGTCGCTGCTGCTCCACTGTGCAGCCGGCATCGGTCGATCAGGGACGGTGGCCGTGTGCCTCTTGATCCGCCTCGGGCTCGATGCGCCGGATGCCCTGGCGCTCGTGGCCGCGAGCCGGCCGATGGCCGGGCCGGAGGTCGGCGCGCAGGTCGAACTGGTCCGAGCGATTGCTGCTGGTTAGACGCGCGCGGCGACCTTGGCGCGCATGCAGTTGTTGACGATCGCCGAGATGATCTCGTCCCACCGGTTCCGGGGCAGGTCGTGAGCCATGTCCGGGAACATCAGCAGACGTGAGTCGGGGACGGCACGCGCGGTCGCGATGCCGCCGGACGGCTGAACCAGCGGATCGACCAGACCGTGCACGACGAGCGTCGGCACGCGCAGCTTGCGCAAGGCGGGCGTGCGGTCGGGGCTGGCGGTGATCGCCATCATCTGTTGCATCGTCCCGGCGGGGTTGAAGTTGCGGTCGAACGCGCGCTGCAGGATCGAGCGCTCCTCGGTCTCGTCGAAGTGCGGGCCGCTGATCAGACGCCCACTGGCCACTCCGTTCGCCATCATGTTCTCCGGTGTGGGGTCGATCAGGCGGGCCATCTTGGCGAGCAGTGACGGCTTGGGCTGGCCCGTGCGCCGGCTGCCGGTGTTCGACATGATCGAGGTCAGGCTGAGCACTCGGCTCGCGTGCTCGATCGCGATCGTCTGGGCGATCATCCCGCCCATCGACACGCCGACGACGTGCGCGGCGTCGACCCCGAGGTGGTCGAGCAGGTTCGCGGCGTCGTCGGCCATGTCCGACAGCAGATAGGCAGGCTTGGCGAAGCGGCGCGACAGCAGTGTGGAGAGGACCCGGCCCACACCGGCGGCCTCGTCGCCGTCGATCTTGGTCGACAGCCCCATGTCGCGGTTGTCGAACCGGATCACCTTGAACCCGTGATCGGCGATCTGCTGCACGAAGGCGTCCGGCCAGTGGATCAGCTGGCAGCCCAGACCCATCACCAGCAACAGCGGGATGCCCTCGCCGGTGATCTCGTATTCGATGGTCATCGGGCCGAGGTGCGCTGCAGTCATGGCACCCACCTTAGGTGCGCCCACGGCGGCGCAACGGGCGAGACCGGCGCGAGACTGACTCGATGACGCAGCCTCCACCCACGCTGACCCGGCCCGCCTCCGGCTCCCATTGCACTCGGACAGCGGACATGGAGTGGCGACAGACCGACGCGCCGGGGTTCTGGATCAAGGTGCTGTACGACGAGTCCGGCGCACCGAGCCGGGGGAACACCCAGCTGATGCGTGTCGACCCGGGCGCGTTCGCCGACTTCCACGATCACGATCAGGTCGAGGAGATCTACGTGCTCGACGGCGAGTTCACCGACCAGCTCACCACCTACCGCACGGGTGACTACTGCCTCCGCGCGATCGGGGCAACCCATCGAGCCGGCTCGGAGTCCGGCTGCACCGTTCTGCTGATCTATCGCGACTGAGCTACGGGCGCTGGTCGGCGGCGGGGCGCGGGGCGATCGAGACGGCGATCTCCTCGGCGAAGTGGCACGCCGCTGAATGACCGGGCTCGACCTCACGCAGCTCCGGTCGCTCGCTCACGCACCGGTCGCGGACGTATACGCACCTGGTGTGGAACCGGCAACCCGAAGGCGGGTTGGCGGGCGAGGGGAGATCACCCTCCAGCACCGTGCGGCGGCGGGTGTCCTCGACGATCGGGTCGGGGACCGGCACGGCAGACAGCAACGCCAGGGTGTAGGGGTGCAGCGGTCGGGTGTAGAGCAGCTCCGCCGATGTGGTCTCGACGATCCCGCCGAGGTACATCACTGCGACGTCGTCGGCGATGTGGCGCACGATCGCGAGGTCGTGGGAGATGAACAGATAGGTGAGGTCGAGCTGCTCCTGCAGGTCGGCCAGCAGGTTCACGACCTGGGCCTGGA
>JAOBWQ010000556.1 GCA_025463425.1 Ilumatobacteraceae bacterium
CGGTAGAGCGCGTCGTCGGCGCGCTTCAGGAGTGCGCTCGGGGTGTCCATCGGTTCGCTGAGGGCGACCCCGATGCTGGCACCGAACTGCAGCGGCGACGTCGGATCGTTGATCGCGAGGAGGTTGCGGCGCACCCTGGTGATCACCTCGGCCGCGTCCTCGGGCTTGCCGATCGGATCCAGGAGCAGCACGAACTCGTCGCCGCCGAGCCTCGCGCTCATATCCCCGGCACGCACGTTGCGGCGCAGGCAGTCGGCGACCTTGATCAGGAGGGCATCACCTGCGGCGTGGCCGAGGGTGTCGTTCACGGCCTTGAACCCGTCGAGGTCGATGTAGCAGAGCGCCACCTTGGTGTCGGTGCGATCGGCACGAGCCAGCGCCTGCACGATGCGCTCGTCGAGCAGCTGGCGATTGGGGAGGTCGGTCAGCGGATCGTGCTTGGCCTGATGGGCGAGCTGCTCGGTCAGCCGCACCCGGTCGGTGGCATCGCGAGCGGTGATGACGATGCCCGCGACCTCCGGCTCGTCGAGCAGGTTGACAGCCACGAACTCGATGTGCCGCCACTGCCCGTCGTAGGTGCGGACTCGGGCGGTGAACGGATCGGTGCCGCGGGTGCCGGCCACCAGCAGGGCCAGCTGCTCGGCTGCCGCAGCGAGATCGTCGGGGTGGACGAGACCGAGGACGCCAGGGTGCTTGAAGCCGCGCGGGTAGCCGAGGATGCGCTCGCTCGACGGGCTCGCGTACCGGACCTGGCCATCGGCGTCGACGATGATGATGATGTCGTTGGCGTGCTCGAACATGTAGCCGAAGCGGGTCAGCTCGAGCAGCAGTCGGCGCTGTTCGGTGACATCGAACGTCGCCGCGATCGCGAGCGGCCGATCGGGATCGGGGATGATCGCGAGGTGGGTGTTGACCCAGATCTCGGTGCCATCCGGGCGCACGACACACTGCTCCAGCTCGGCCTTCGAGCGGGTGCCGTGACGCAGGTGGTTGCCGACGGCGCTGGCGTCCGTGCGATGGTCGAAGTGGATCAGGGACACGACGTCCATGCCGACCAGCTCCTCGGCCGGGCGCCCGGCCTGTTCTGCGAACGTGGAGTTGCAGCGCAGGATCGACCGGTCGGTGTCGAGGATCGCCAGCCCGACGGGAGCGGTGTCGAGCGTGGCATCGAGGACGCGTCTGGCGAGGCGGTCCTCGGTGATGTCGGTGAACGTAATCACCAGACGCGCGTCGCCATCGGCGTTCGGCACGCACGAGAGGCGGAGCAGGATGCGGCTGCCGTCCGGGCGACGCCAGCCGACCGTCTCACCGATGACCGCTTGACCCGTCTCCGCGACCCGGACGAGTGGGTGGCGGTGGCGCGGAACCCGAGCTCCCGTCTCGTCGAAGATCAACCAGTCCCCGCTCTGCCAGAGCGCGGTCAGCTCCGCAGCCGTGTGACCAAGGAGCCGCTCAGCGGCCGGGTTGATGCGATGGATCTCGCCTTGGAGGTCGGCAAGGATCACGCCCTGCTCCAGCGGGTCGAGCGACACGCGCGACGCATGTTCGCTGCGCGCGAGTGCTTGCTCCAGCTCGTGCTCGCGAGCCCGCTCTACGACCTCGGCGGTGACGTCGGCGAACACCGTCAGGACCTGCCGCGCTCCCGACGCCCTGTCGAGGATCGGCTGCGAGCTGAGCCGGAGCCACACGCGATCGCCGTGCGGACGATGGATGCCCATGATCACGTCGATGATCGGCTCGCCGGTGCGCAGCACCTCCATCGGTGGGTGTGTCTCACCCGGCCAGTCGCTGCCGTCGGCGTGAGTGGCGGCCCACCGTGGATCGGTCGATCTGCGTCCGGACATCTCCTCGCCGGACAGCCCGAGCAACCGCTCGGCGGCAGGGTTCCATTCCACGATCCGGCCGTCGGCGTCCTGGAGGATGACGCCCTCACCGAGCGCGTCGAGGACCAGGGCCTTCTTGCGCTCGCCGGCGTCGAGGTCGACCAGCAACTGCATCTCGGTGCGCCGGTTGAGCTCCTGCTCTGCCAGCGACGCAAGATGCGACAGGGCTCGCCGCTGATCGGCGTCGAGCGTGCGCGGCGTGCGGTCGATCGCGCACAGCGTGCCCAGCGCGTGCCCATCAGGGTCGCGGAGCACCTGTCCGGCGTAGAAGCGGATCCCGGGAGGCCCGGTGACCAGGGGGTTGCCGGCGAAGCGGGCATCGAGGGCGGCGTCCTCGACGGTGAACAGCCCGGGGGAATCGACCAGGATCGCGTGCGCGCAGAACGAGACGTCCCGAGACGTCTCCGTGGCCTCCAGCCCGACGCGGGACTTGAACCACTGACGGTCCTCGTCGACGAGCGACACGAGCGCGATCGGAACACCGAGCACGATCGATGCGAGATCGGTCAACCGATCGAACCGCTGCTCAGGACCAGTGTCGAGCACGTCGAGTCGATGGAGCGCCTGCAGTCGGAGGTCCTCTCGCGGCGGCAGCGGCGCAGAGATCACGTCTTTGTCATCGGCACCCCGGTCACTCGACGTGAGCGCGAGATGAAGCTCGGACGGGCGGCTGCGTAACCTGGCCGGATGGCCGATCGGGACGCCCTCAGAGCGAAGTACCGTGCGGAGCGCGACAAGCGGCTGCGGGCCGACGGCAACGAGCAGTACATCGAGCCCGCAGGACGTTTCGCCCACCTGCTCGAGGACCCGTACGTCGAGGTCGTCGAGCGTGAACCGCTCTGCGACGAGGTCACGGCGGCGATCATCGGCGGCGGGTTCGCCGGGCTGACCACCGGCGCGCGGCTGCAGCAGGCCGGCATCACCGACGTGCGGATCATCGAGGGCGGCGGCGACGTCGGCGGAGCGTGGTACTGGAACCGCTACCCGGGCGCGATGTGCGACACGGCCGCGATGATCTACCTGCCGCTGCTCGAAGAGACCGGGCACATGCCGAGCCACAAGTACGTGCCGTCGACGGAGATCTTCGCCCACGCCAAGCGCATCGCGAGCCACTTCGGCCTGGCCGATCAGGCGCTGTTCTCGACCAGCGTGACCAGCATCGAGTGGCACGAGGAATCGGCACGCTGGGTGATCCACACCACCCGCGGCGACGCGATCCGCGCTCGCTTCGTGGCGATGGGCACCGGCCCGCTCCACCGTCCGAAGCTGCCCGGCATCCCCGGCATCGAATCGTTCGGCGGTCACGCGTTCCACACCAGCCGATGGGACTACGGATACACCGGCGGCGATCCGGCCGGCGCGCCGTTGGCGGAGCTGGCCGACAAGCGGGTCGGCATCATCGGCACCGGGGCCACCGCGGTGCAGTGCATCCCGCATCTGGCCCGCGATGCCGGTGAGCTGTTCGTGTTCCAACGCACGCCGTCGTCGATCGACGTGCGCAACAACCATCCGATCGATCCGGAGTGGTTCGCCACGCTCGAACCCGGCTGGCAGCAGCGCTGGCTGACCAACTTCTGCGTGTTGCAGACCGGCGGCTTCGCCGACGAGGACCTCGTCCACGATGGATGGACCGACATCTCCCAGCGCATCCGCGACCGCATCGTGGCAGCGATGAGCGAGCCCGGCGCGACGTTCGGTCCCGAACTCGCCCAGCTCGCCTACGAGGACAGCGACGACCAGAAGATGACCGAGATCCGCGCTCGGATCGATGCCATCGTCGCCGATCCGGACACCGCCGACGATCTCAAGCCGTGGTACCGCCAACTGTGCAAACGGCCGTGCTTCCACGACGAGTATCTGCAGGCGTTCAACGAGCCGACCGTGCACCTCGTCGACACCGACGGCAAGGGCGTCGAGCGCATCGACGAGACCGGCGTGTGGGTCGGCGGCCGTCACTTCGACCTGGACTGCTTGATCTTCGCGTCGGGGTTCGAGGTCGGCACGAGCTACGCCCGGCGTGCCGGGTTCGAGACCACCGGTCGCGGCGGGCAGACCCTGTCCCAGCGTTGGGCCGAGTGCATGCAGACCATGCACGGCGTGCACGTGCACGGCTTTCCCAACCTGTTCATCATCGGGCCGAACCAGGGCGCCAACCTGATCTCGAACATCACCAGCAACCTGGCCGACGCCGGCAAGACGATCGCCAGCGTCATCGCCCACACCATGGACGTCGAGGCCGACGAGGTCGAGGTGACCCTCGATGCGGAGCAGGACTGGATGCGCACGCTGGAGGGCGCAGGCTCGACGTTCCTCAACAACCCCGATTGCACGCCGGGCTACTACAACAACGAGGGCAAGGCGGTCGGCGCACGTGAGCGGCTCAGCGCCGTCGGCTACCCACCCGGCCCCGTCGCGTTCTTCGAGTTCATCGACGGTTGGCGCACCTCGGGCGAGTTCACCGGCCTCGAGTTCAGGAAGGCCGCGACCTGAGCGGCCGGCACGTCTTGGCGATCGACCTCGGCTCGACGGGGGTCAAGGTCGCTGTCGTCGATCCGGCCGGCATCGTGCTGGCCGACGCTGGTGAGGTGTTGACGCTGATCTTCCTGCCCGGTGGCGGCGTCGAGCAGGATCCGAACCAGTGGTGGGCTGCGATCGGCCGATGCTCGCGGCGGGCGATCGCGTCGTCGGGCCTGCCCGCCAAGGACATCGATCTGGTCGCGGTCACGAGCCAGTACTCGTCCACGGTTGCTGTCGCCGCGGACGGGATGCCACTCGCCAACGCGGTGCTGTGGATGGACCAGCGCGGGCGCCGACACAACCCGGCGCTGAACCCGGATCACGCGTCGCGCTGGGTCGAGCTGCACGGGATGCGGCCATCGGGCAACGACGACATCGGCCACGTCGCGATGATCCGCACGGAATGGCCCGACGTGTACGCCGCTGCCGCCGCGTTCGTCGAACCGATGGATGCGATCGCGGCGCGCCTCACAGGTCACGTCAGCGCGACGCAGGGAACGATGTTCCCGATGTTCGCGATCGACAACCGCACCTGGGGCGCCACCGACTACAGCGACGAACTGCTGTCGATGTCCACGCTCGAGCGAGCCAAGTTGCCCGAGCTGGTGCGGATGGGCGCACCACGCGGAACGATCACCTCGGAGTCCGCAACCCACCTGGGCGTGTCGGCGACCGCTGTCGTCAGTGGGGCGACGATCGATTCGGTCACCTCGGCGATCGGCACCGGAGCCGTTGACGCGACCACCTGTGGGCTGATCATCGGGACGACGTCGGTGATGGTGACCCACCTCGACTCCAAGCGCCACGACCCGGCACACGGGCTCACCGCGGCACCGAGCCCGGTGCCCAGCCAGTACTTCCTGGTGGCCGAGAACGGCGTCGGCGGCAAGGCCCTCGACGTGTTCGTCAACAACATCGTCTACCCCGACGACGGCCTCGGCCTCGCCGCACCTGACGACGCCTACGAGCGGGTCCTCGCCGCGGCTGCCGTGGTTCCGCCGGGCGCGAACGGTCTGATGTTCCTACCCTGGTTGGTGGGATCGATGGCACCCGCGTTCCAGCGACGCAACCGAGGCGGGTTCGTCAACATCGGCCTCGGCACGACCCGGCTCGACATGGCCCGCGCCGTGCTGGAGGGCGTCGCCCAGAACGCGTCGTGGTTGCTGCCCCACTTCGCCGCGCTCGCGGCGCAGGACTACGGCGAGGTGTCGCTCGGCGGAGGCGGTGCCGGCTCGGCGCTCTGGGGTCAGATCCTCGCCGACTGCTTCGGTGTGCCGGTGCGCCGACTCGCCAACTCGCGCGCCACCAACGCCCACGGCGCCGCGCTGCTGGCGCTGGCCGAACGCGGAACGATCGCTCTCGGCGACGTCCGCAACGTGCTCACCACCGAGCAACTGCACGATCCTGATCCTGCGGCGCACGCGATCTACCGCCGCTTGTTGCCCTCGTTCATCGAGTTCCACGATCTCGCTGCGCCGTTCTACGGCCGGCTCAACGCTCCGGAGAAGCCGACATCATGACCACGAGCACGAACCCACGTCCGACATCGCCGCTGCATCCGTACGCGGGCCGCTTCCCCGTGCACGCGACGATGCCGGAGACGGGCGTGCCGCGCGCCGAGATCCTCGACGAGCTCCGCCAGATGTCGAGCGAGGAGGACGCCAAGGGCGACTCCGGACGCGTCAGCGGATCGATCTACTCCGGAGATCACGACCACTACCACTTCCTCACCGAGGCCTTCGGCTACTACGCGCACTCGAACGTGCTCCAGCGCGACATGTATCCGAGCGCGACGAAGATGGAGTCGGAGATCATCGCGATGACCGCCGACATGCTGCACGGCGACGTCTCCCCCGACGGTGATGTCGGCGGGCTGGTCACGTCCGGCGGCACCGACAGCCTGGTGACCGCGATGCTGACGTACCGCGAGTGGGGCCGCCGCGCGAAGGGCATCGAGCGGCCGCATATCATCATGCCCGTCACCGCCCACCCCGCTCACGACAAGGGCATGCACTACTTCGGCATCGACGTCGTCAAGGCACCCGTCACCGCCGACTTCGTCGTCGATGTCGACTTCGTCCGCGAGCACATCGGTCCGAACACCGTCGCGCTCGTCGGCAGCGCCGGCACCTATCCCCATGGGTTGATCGATCCGATCCCGGAGCTCGGCCGACTGGCCATCGAGCACGACCTCGGCCTGCACGTCGATGGCTGCCTCGGCGGCTTCATCATCCCGTGGGCCGAGGACCTCGGCTACCCGCTGCCCCCGTTCGATCTACGCGTCCCGGGGGTCACCTCGATCTCGGCCGACACCCACAAGTACGGCTACGCGCTGAAGGGCAGCTCCGTGCTGCTGTTCCGGCCGAAGGCGCTGCGCCGCCAGCAGTACCTGGTGGTCGACGGTTGGCCGGGCGGCAACTACGCCTCACCGAGCATGGGCGGCAGCCGCTCAGGTGGTCTCATCGCGGCGACCTGGGCCTCGATGCTGAACCTCGGCAAGGCCGGGTACCGCGCCATCGCCGCCGACATCTTCCGCACTGCTGTCGAGATCAAGGCGGCAGTGCGGTCGCATCCCGAGCTGACCCTGATCGGCGACTCGCTGTTCAACGTCGCGTTCCGCGCGACGCCCGCCCCGGACGGCACTGGCCGCGACGCGATCGACATCTATCACGTCAACGACGCACTGGCCGACCGCGGCTGGCGGATGAACGCGCTGCAGCTGCCACCCGCCCTGCACTTCTGCGTCACCAGACCGAACACCCAGCCCGGCATCACCGAGGCCTTCGCGCACGACCTGGCCGAGGCGGTCGACTACGCCAAGGCACCGCCCACCGACATGCCGCGCAGCGGTGCGGTCTACGGCGCGGGTGGCCGGCTGCCACCGGCGCCAGATGCGCTGCGGTCGACGATCGCCGACCGGCTCGACTCGCTCCACGAGGTCGGCCCACTGGACTGATCGTCGGCCGTTGCCGGCCTCGTCGGCAGCTGACCGGGGGCGCGTCGCGTCGCCAGCCAGCAGCCGGAGAGGACGAGCACGAACCCGATCACCGTGCTGACGGTGATCGTCTCGTCGAGCACCACGGCGCCGAGGACGACGGCGACGGCCGGGTTGACGAACGTGATCAAGGTCGCCCGGTCGGGCCCGATCGCTGAGATCAGTTGGAAGAACACGACGAACGCGATGCCGGTGCAGATCACTGCCAACCCGAGCACCGCCCACAGGGCCCGAGCGGGCGGCATGTGGGCGGGCCGGGTGATGACGGCGAACGGCGCGTAGACGATCGCGACGAATGCGAGTGAGACCGCGATCACCCCGATGCTCGGCACTCCGCCCAGACGGCGGGTAGCGAGGAAGGGTGCCGTGGCGTACCCGACGCAGACGACCAGGACCGAGCCGACGCTGAGCCACGGGATCCCGTCGGCTCCGCCGAGGTCGCGGGCGACGAGGAGTCCGACCCCGGCCATGCCGAGCCCGATCGCGACGAGGCGGATCGGGCGCAGCGCAGCGCGGTCACCGAGCGCGAACGCGGCAACGGCACCGACCAGCGGGACGCACGAGACCAGCAGGCCGCTGAGGCCGGACGGGAGGTGGCGCTCGGCGTTGGTCAGCAGGAACCAGGGCACTGCCATCTCCATCGTCGCGAACAGCAGGACGTACCGCCAGTGTGCGAGCGCTGGACGAAGCGCATCGGCTCGCCAGGCGAGCGCGACGAGGACCACTGCGGCGATCGAGGTGCGGCCGAAGACCACGACGGGCGGCTCGAGGTGCTTCACCGCGACCTTGATCAAGAGGTACGGGATCCCCCAGATGGCACCCATCGCGGCGAACAGCAACCATCCCCGCCTCGTGATCGTCTCCATCCACGCGCACAGTATCGAGCCCGGCGACGCACATCCAGCGGGTTTCGGCCACGACCATCGCCCGCGGTGAACTCCGGTCAGGTGGTCGGCGCGGCCCCGCCGGCGACGGCGTTCTGCGCTCCCACGGTGATCGACAGGTAGCGGGCGACGGTCGTCCCACGGTTGTGCCAGCGATGCCTGGTGCCGTTCTGGACGACGAGATCGCCGGGTCCGAGCACGACCTCGACCCCGTCGTCGAGCTCGAGGCCGACGGTGCCGTCGAGGACGAAGTCGTAGTCGAGCGTGGCCGTGCGGTGCATGCCCGGCTGGTCCGGATCGGCCCACGGGGCGAGCACGTGCTCCACGAACTCGTGGAAGTCGTCGCCGGTCGGTGCGAGCGTGATCATCGCGATCGCGCAGCCGCCCGGGGGTGGGAACGCCGCGGCCATCGGCTGCGGGCTGCCGTCGTCGGGGAACCGACCGGGGTCGTCCCGGCCCCAGAGGAACGTCGCGCTGGCACCCAACGCGCCGATCGCGTGCCCCTCGACGCCCTCGTCGGAAACGACGATCGCTCGCCCGTTCGCGTCGTGTCCGGTCACGATCCGTCGTACGGCCATCATCCCCTCCGTTCGCGCGCCGACCCTGGGTCGCGCTCGCTCGCACCGTAGTGGGCCGATGCCGTGCGGCCCGCTGCCGAACGAGCTACTGGATCAGCCCTCCGACGACGTTGATCGTGACGCCGATGATGACGGTGCCGAAGAGGTAGCCGAGCGCGGCGTGGCGGGTCACCGCACGACGGATCGATCGATCGGTGATGTTCGTGTCCGACACCTGGAACGTCATCCCGATCGTGAGCGCGAGGTAGACGAAGTCGAGGTAGTCGGGCAGGTCCTCGTCCGGGAAGTCCACCCCACCCGCCGGCTCGTCGTAGTACAGGTGTGCGTAGCGCAACGTGAACATCGTGTGGACCAACGCCCACGAGACCACGACCGTCAACACCGCGATCGTCGTCAGCCATGCCTTCAGGCCACCGGACGTGTGCTTGGCCTCGACGAGCGCGAGGACGACACCGACGAGGCTGATGACGCTGGCGGCGAGGATCACGAAGTCGTCGTTGGCGGTGCTCAGGTCTTCGCGGTTGGCTGCGGCCCTGGTCATCTCGCCGTCGAGGTGGGGTACGAACATCCAGATCGAGGCCAAGATGACCGACGCGGCGGCGATCCATCCGGCCAGCACGGCCAGTTGCCAGGGAGACATCACGGCCACCGCCCCGCCGACGATGGCACCGAGGACCGAGCCGGTCGCCAGGCGTCGTCGCTGCGACATCAGCAGCGCACGCGACCGCATCGAACCGAGATCGGATCCAGCGGGTTCGTGCACAGGGGGATCGTACGCAGTCGCCGCCGGTTGCGTCTGGACCGATCGTTCGGTACAGTACCGGCATGACACCGCGCACGCTCGACCACGAAGCACTGCTCGACCGGCTCACCGGCGTGTTCCGGTCGGCCGGCTACGAGGGCGCATCGCTCAGCGACCTCTCGTCCGCGACCGGGCTCCAGCGATCGAGCCTCTACCACCGCTTCCCCGGCGGCAAGGCGCAGATGGCGGCCGAAGTCGTGCGCCGAGTCGGCAACGCCGGGATGGACGCGGCGTTCGCGCCACTCGACCACGCCCAGCCGACTGTGGCCGATGTCGAGGCGGTCGGACGCTCGCTGACCGCCTTCTACGCCGACGGTGCGATCAGCTGCCTCCTCGACACGATGTCGCTGCGCGACCACTCCTGGGCCGCAACCGGCGGCGAGGTCGCCGACGCGCTCGCTGCGACGGCGCAGCGCTGGATCGAGGCGTTCGCGGGCGTGGCATCGTCGGCCGGCGCGACTCCAGGCGAGGCCCGGGCCCGCGCCGAAGATGCGATCGCCGCGATCGAGGGCGCGCTGGTGCTTCGCCGAGTCACCGGCGATGGAGCGGCATTCGCCCGGGCGATCGCTCGCCTGCCGACCGCGTTGATGGGCGACACGAAGAGCACGAAGAGCACGAAGAGAACGACGAGGGGCTGACGATGGACAACTACCTGCACGTGATGACCGGAGCGGATGCGAAGGCACATCAGGCTCGACGCGGCTCTGCCGATGCGTACGCACAGATCTCCGCCGAACCGGCACCGTCCGGGCTCGGTGCGCACGAGGTCGAGTTCCTTGCGGCGCGGGACAGCTTCTACCTGGCCTCGGCCGGAGAGGACGGCTGGCCCTACGTGCAGCATCGCGGCGGCGAGGCGGGCTTCCTCCACGTGATCGATCGCACCCACATCGCGTGGGCCGAGCGCAGTGGCAACCGTCAGTACCTGACGGCCGGCAACGTCGATCACGACGACCGCGTCTCGATCATCGCGGTCGACTACCCCCATCGCCAGCGGATCAAGCTGATCGGGCACGCTCGGTTCGACCCCAGCCCGTCGGCGGAGGAACTGGCAGCGGTCGGCTTCGAAGGCCGCAACGAGGGCGTCGTCACCGTGGAGGTCGTCGCGTTCGAGTGGAACTGCCCGAAGTACATCACGCCGCGGTTCACCGCCGACGAGGTCGACGCAGCCGTCGAGCCGTTGCGTCGTCGGATCGCCGAGTTGGAGGCTGCGCTCGCCGGCCGACCGTAGAGTTCGAGCATGACCAGGATCCGGATCGGCCTGTTCGACTCCGGGGTCGGGGGTCTCTCCATCCTGCGTGCCGTGCGCCGAGAGCTGCCTGACGCCGACCTTCTCTACGTGGCCGACTCGGCGTACGCGCCGTACGGCGAGCGGCCCGTTCGGGAGATCGTCGATCGGTGCCTGGTGATCACCGAGCACTTCGTCGAGCGTGATGCCGACGTGATCGTCGTCGCGTGCAACACCGCGACCGCGGCGGCCATCGCGACGCTGCGAGCGACGTTCCCCGATGTGCCGTTCGTCGGCGTCGAGCCTGGGCTCAAGCCTGCGGTGGCACGGAGCCGCAACGGTCGCATCGGCGTGCTGGCGACGCAGGCCACGATCGAGAGCGACAAGTTCCGCGCCCTCGTGGCCGCGCAGCCGGGGTCCGCGGAGGTCCACCTGCGCGCCTGCCCTGGTTTGGCCGCAGCGATCGAGGCCGGGGACCTCGACGGACCCGAGATGACCGAGCTCGTCGAGTGGTGTTGCACGCCGCTGCGTTCCGCCGGCGTCGACACCGTCGTGCTCGGATGCACCCACTACGAGTTCGTTCGTCATCACATCGAGCGGGCGATGGGCACCGCCGTCGAGGTGCTCGACACCGCCGAGGCCGTCGCCCGCCAGACCGAGCGGATCGCAGCAGCCACGACTCGGCGACGTGAGGACCACAACGGCCACGTCGATCTGCGCACGACGGGCGACGAGCGGGCACTGGGCGAGTTCGCCGATCGTTGGTTGCCGTTCCCGCACACGACCACACACGTCGGCCTCTTGACATCCGGAATGGTTGCTCTAGAGTAACCGTTGCTGATGAGCAACCATTCTGCTGCCCGTGCGAACACCGCTGCTGCCGACCGCGCGTTCGACGCGCTCGGCGATCCGATGCGCCGTGAAATGCTGACGGTGTTGCGCGACGGCCCGCATCCCGTCGGTCAGCTGGCCGAGCGGCTCCCGATCGGGCGGCCGGCCGTCAGCAAGCACCTCCGCGTCCTCGAAGGAGCCGGCTTGGTCGAGCATCGCAGCGAGGGCACCCGAAATCTCTACGCCCTCGCCCCCGGTGGGTTGGCCATCGTCCAGCAGTGGCTGGTGCAGACGTGGGACACCGCGCTGGCTGCGTTCGCCGAGTACGTCGACACCCAGAACCGGAGACCTGCGCCATGAACCCCCAGCCCGTCGCGCTCGCACCCATCCGCCGCGAGCTCATCGTCGCCACCGACGTGCAATCCGCCTTCGGCTGGTTCACCGCGCACATCGGCGCGTGGTGGCCGGTTGCCGAGCTGAGCGTCCTCGGCGCCGAGAGCTCGGTCGGATTCGAGGGC
>JAOBWQ010000576.1 GCA_025463425.1 Ilumatobacteraceae bacterium
AAGTTGCCCTTGACAGGGGTGTAACTACAATGGTGTAATCTTCAATCTCGCTACTGGTTGTGTCCGGGCCGGGGCTTTGAACAAGAAGGACACAACATCTTGTGGTCGGTGCTTCGAGCCGACCGCACGACAAGGTCGGTCGTTGAACAACGGTGTTCAGCGGCTCCTCGAAGCACTGCGGATCACCTCGCTGTCACTCCAACCAACCGCCCACTCACCCGGGCAACGCATCACCCGCCGACCGGTCGATCACATCGGCCCCGCCGGACGGGCGCTCCACACACCGCTGCAACGTAAGGAAACCTCTCGCATGTCTCTGGCACCCGAACGACTCTCGATCGGCATCCGACGTCACTTCACCAACCCTGGGGTGCACCCGTTCGATCAGGTCGTGTGGGAGCGCCGGGATGCCCGGATCTCGAACTGGAAGGACGGCACCGTCGCGTTCGAGCAGATCGGGGTCGAGTTCCCCGTCGGCTGGTCGCTCAACGCCACCAACATCGTCGCCCAGAAGTACTTCCGCGGCTCGCTCGGCACCGACGGGCGCGAGCAGTCGCTCCGTCAGGTCATCAGCCGCGTCGTCGACACCATCACGACGTGGGGCGTCGAGGGCGGGTACTTCGTCGACGAGGCCGAGGCCGACACGTTCAACGCCGAGCTGAAGTACATCCTCGTCACCCAGCGGGCAGCGTTCAACAGCCCGGTCTGGTTCAACATCGGCGTGCAGGGCGTGCCCCAGCAGGCCAGCGCCTGCTTCATCCTCTCCGTGCAGGACACGATGGACGGCATCCTCAACTGGTACCGCGAAGAGGGCACGATCTTCAAGGGCGGCTCGGGTTCGGGCATCAACCTGTCCAACATTCGCTCCAGCCACGAACTCCTCCAGGGTGGCGGCACGGCCAGCGGCCCGGTCAGCTTCATGCGTGGCGCCGACGCCTCGGCCGGCACCATCAAGAGCGGCGGCAAGACCCGTCGTGCCGCGAAGATGGTCATCCTCAACGCCGATCACCCCGACGTCGAAGAGTTCATCTGGTGCAAGAGCAAGGAAGAGAACAAGGCTCGCGTGCTGCGCGACGCCGGGTTCGACATGGATCTCGACGGCTCGGACTCGTTCAGCATCCAGTACCAGAACGCGAACAACTCCGTTCGACTCACCGATGAGTTCATGGAGGCCGTCGTCGCCGATGCCGATTGGAACCTCGTCGCCGTCACCGACGGACGGGTGATCAAGACGCTCAAGGCCCGCGACCTGTGGCGCCAGATCGCCACCGCCTCGTGGGAGTGCGCCGACCCGGGCCTCCAGTTCGACACCACCATCAACCGCTGGCACACGGCGCACGCGACCGGCCGGATCAACGGCTCCAACCCGTGCAGCGAGTACATGCACCTCGACGACTCGGCCTGCAACCTGGCCTCGATCAACCTGCTGAAGTACCTCGACGAAGAGGGCACCTTCGACATCGACAGCTACAAGTCGACCATCGAGGCGATCTTCACCGCCCAGGAGATCCTCGTCGGCCGGGCCGACTACCCCACGCCCGCGATCGGCGAGACCAGCCGCCAGTTCCGCCAGCTCGGCATCGGCTACGCCAACCTCGGCGCACTGCTGATGGCGCTCGGCCTGCCGTACGACTCGCCGGAGGGTCGGGCATGGGCCGCAGCGCTCACCTCGCTGATGACCGGCCACGCCTACGCCACCAGCGCCCGCACCGCCAGCCGGATGGGGCCGTTCGCCGGCTTCGCCGACAACGAGGTGCACATGCTCAACGTGTTGCGCATGCACCGCGACGCCTCGTACCAGATCGAGGCAGCTGATGCCGTGCCCGCTGACCTGATGGCTGCTGGCCAGCAGGCGTGGGAGAACGCCGTCGTCGACGGCGAAGAGTACGGCGTGCGCAACAGCCAGGCATCGGTGCTCGCGCCGACCGGCACGATCGGGCTGATGATGGACTGCGACACGACGGGCATCGAGCCCGACCTCGGCCTCGTCAAGATGAAGAAGCTCGTCGGCGGCGGCAACATGAGCATCATCAACCAGACGATCCCGCGTGCACTGCGCAAGCTCGGCTACACCGCCCAGCAGATCGACGAGATCGCCGACTACATCAGCGTCGAGAAGAGCATCCTCGGCGCGCCGCACCTCGCCGCCGAGCACGTCGCGGTCTTCGCCTGCAGCATGGGCGACAACACCATCCACTACGAGGGCCACGTCCGGATGATGGGTGCCACGCAGCCGTTCCTGTCGGGTGCGATCTCCAAGACCGTGAACATGCCCGAGGAGGCCTCGGTCGAGGACATCGAGGCGCTGCACATGTTGTCCTGGACGCTCGGCCTCAAGGCCGTCGCGATCTACCGAGACAACTGCAAGGTGGCCCAGCCGCTGTCGACCGGCAAGAAGGGCGACGCGACGATCAACGCCGACGGCACCTTCACCGCCGGCACCAACCAGGACACTGCTGTGCTCGCCGGCCAGGCGCCGGCGCAGATCGTCGAGAAGATCGTCGAGCGCATCGTCCACCAGCCGATCCGGCAGAAGCTGCCGCGCAGCCGCCGCGGCCGCACCTTCGAGTTCCGTGTCGCCGACTGCAAGGGCTTCGCCACGATCGGCGAGTACGAGAACGGTCAGCCCGGCGAGATCTTCCTCACCGTGTCCAAGCAGGGCTCCACGCTCAGCGGCATCATGGACGCCTTTGCGAAGAGCATCAGCTACGGCCTGCAGTACGGCGTCCCGCTGCGGGCCTTCGTCGAGGCGTTCACGAACATGCGCTTCGAGCCGGCCGGCATGACCGACGACCCGGACATCCGCTTCGCCTCGTCGATCATGGACTACCTGTTCCGCCGCCTCGCACTGGAGTACCTCACCTACGACGAGCGCGCCGAGCTGAGCATCTTCTCGGTCAACGAGCGGCTCCAGCCGACGCTGCCCGGCGTCGAGGAGAGCGTCATCGAGACGCGCAGCGGCAGCGACATCGCCACGGACCCGAAGAGCGTCCCGTCGGCGGGCGAGCTGGCCCATGCGATCGAGCTCGGCCTCGCGCCGACCGCCCCGAAGAGCGACAACACGCCCTCGGCCGGCATCGCCAAGGTTCGCCACAGCGACGCCCCGATGTGCATGCAGTGCGGCGTGCAGATGAACCGCGCCGGCAGCTGCCACGCCTGCCCGAGCTGCGGCAGCACCAGCGGCTGCAGCTGACCGAAACCCGTCCACGCACGCGGTCCCCGATTCGTCACCGTTGTTCAGTTCGCCGCCGTCCCGTCGCGAACTGAACAGCGCTGGCTCGGAACCCGCCCGTCCTGTCGTCGGCGCCGATCCGATGATCGCGAGGGGTCGTTCGGTCACAGTTGACATGCCGTCTGCCATGTCTCGGAATCTGTTGACGCCTGCGTCGGGTCACCGTTAACTTCGACTGATACGGCCGGTGGGGTCTCGCCACATGGCCATACAAGGGGGTTGGTCATGACCGAGTTCAGTCGACGTGGGTTGTTGGTCGGGGGAGGGCTCGCCGGCATCGGCACGCTTGCGACGGGTCGATGGGTGGAAGCCAAGGGTGCGGGGGCCGAGCCGGCCACCGCACCGCTGCACGCAACCAAGCCGATGGTCCTGGCGGTCACACCCGGGCTCAGCTACGTGGGTCTAAGCGGCTACGCGCTCCAGAGCCGCGACGGCGCAAACGCCGTCACCGACGTCACCGACCTCGGCGCCGGACCCCGTCCGGCCGCAGCCATCGTGAACATGGATGTCGCGGTGCCCGACGGCGCGGTGATCAGTGAGTTCTACATCTCCGGAAGCGCCGCGACAACGGTCAACCTGCGCCGTCAGCAGTTCGGCGTCTACGCCCACGACACCATCGCGACGGCATCCACACCGGCGGGGGTCGGTCTCCAAGAGGTGAAGTTCTCGATCAGCCCTCCGTTCGTCCACGACGCGAGCAAGGGCGTTCTTCTGTTTCGGGCCAGCCTCTCCGCCACCCAGGCGATCAGCTCACTGGCACTCGGGTTCAAGCCGTCGATGCTCTCCTTCGTGCCGCTGGCGGCACCGACGCGCGTGTTCGATTCGCGGGCCGACCAGACGCCTCCCGGCCCAAAGGGTGCGCTCGGCACCAGCGCCGAGCGTGACTTCGACGCGACGCTCGCGTCGAGCGGCGTCCCGGCCACGGCTCGGGCCGTCGTCGGCAACGTCACCATCGTCGACAGCGTTGCTTCAGGGTTCCTCGACATCCGACCCGAGGCACGACGTACAACGGCACGTCGGTGATCAACTGGACTGCCGCCAACCAGGCAGTCGCCAACGGCTTCACGGCCACCACCGGCCCCGGAGCCAAGTTCACCGCGCGAGTCGGCGGGGGCGGCTCGACCGACTTCATCATCGACGTCACCGGCTACTACATCTAGCCCCGGTCGCTGCGGTCGCCGGGCCGCCATGACCGCCCGCACAACGGTGTCCGCCGGGGGATGTCGAGTCACCTGACCGCCACGTCGTGAACTCCTCAGGTTCGCCACGGTGCGTGCCGATGACACTGAGCCTCTATGACGACCATGCCTGACCACCGCGAGCCAGCGTCTCCTCTCCGTCGCGCAATGACGGTGAGCAGGGCGTTCATCCGCTCCGCGGTCGAAGAGGGTCAGAGCGAGGGCGAAGCCCTCGGGGTCATCCACGTCGACATGGACCGCTTCCACCAGGTCAACCACCGGTGGGGCCAGCAACTCGGCGACCAGGTCCTGCTCGCGATCGGGCGGCGGCTGCTCGACTGCCTGCCCGACGGTGCCCTCCTCAGCGCGACCGAGGGCGACTCGTACGTGGCCGTCGTGCCGTCTTCGGACTGCGCGACCACCAAGGGGTACGCCGAGGCGCTGCTCGCGGCGGTTCGGGTACCGATGTCTCGCAGCGACCTCGCCGTGCCGCTCGATTCCCTGATCGCGATCGAACCCGCCACCGGCACCGACCGGGCGACGATCCGCCTCAGCGTCGACGCCAGTGCCGGCTTCGCCACGCACGCGGCCGACGAGCCGCCGAGCGACCTGCTCGAGCAGGCGTTCCTTGCGTGTCGCCAGGCGAAGGCGACGATGCGCGGCTCGGCGGTCCGCTACGAGCTCGGCCTCGGTGCCGACGACCTCCGCCGGCAGCGCACCGAAGAGGGCCTCCGCGCGGCGATCGCCGACGACCAACTCCGCCTCCACCTCCAACCGTGCGTCGACCTGCGCGACGGCCGCGCGGTCGGTGTCGAGGCGCTGGTGCGCTGGCAGCACCCGAGCGATGGACTGCTGCCGCCGGCCGACTTCTTGCCGATGGCCGAGGCGGCCGGGCTGATGACCGCGATCGGCGAATGGGTCCTCGACGAGGCGATCCGGATCGTGCTCGCCTGGCGTCGCGAACGGCCCGACGAACCGATCAGGATCTGGGTCAACCTCGCCGCTCAGCAGCTCGCCGATGGCGAGCGGTTGTACAGCCGAGTGCGTGCAGCGATGGACACGGGTCTGATCACGCCGAACGACATCGGGTTCGAGGTCACCGAGTCGAGCCTGCTCGAAGACCTCCCGAGTGCCGTCGGTGCCCTGTCGGCGCTTCGTGCGCTGGTCTTGGAGATCGCGCTCGACGACTTCGTCACCGGATACTCGTCGCTGACCTATCTGCGCCAGCTGCCGGTGACCGCAGTGAAGATCGATCGCAGCTTCGTCAGCGGCATCGGTGGTTCGCTGGCCGACGAGGCGATCATCGAGGCGGTCATCGACCTCGCCCATGCGCTGGGGCTGCGTGTCATCGCCGAGGGGATCGAGGATCTCGCCCAGGCGGACGCACTGATCCGGATGGGCGCCGACGAGGCCCAGGGCTACTACTTCGGCTTCCCCGAACCGCCGGCGATCGTGGAGCCCAAGCTGTCCACGCCGTGGTGCGGCGTCGTTCCGCCCCGTGCCGCCGGCGTCATCGCCCCGGACCGGCGCGCCGATGAGCTGCCCGGGTTCGGCTCGGCTCGGGCGCGGCTGTTGCTGGCTGCCCTCGACACGGTGCACGACTCGATCATCGTCACGACCGCGGCGCCCGGACCGGCGGGCAGCCCGCCGATCGTCTACGTCAACCCCGCCTTCGAGATCGAGACCGGCTTCCGAGCCGTCGACGTGGTCGGTCGGACGATCGAGTTCCTGCTCGCCGAGTCCGCCGATCCCGAGCACGTCGATTGGTTGCTCGGCGAGGTGGTCGGGGTGATGGCCGCCACGAGGGAAGTGGCCAGCCAGCGATTCGACGGCACGACGTTCCTGTGCGAGGTGACGCGCAGCCCGATCTTCGACGAGCGCGGCATCCACACCCATTGGCTCCACGTCCGTCGTGACCTCACCCAGCGGCGCACTGCCGAGATCCACCGCGAGCGCTTCCAGGGTCTGATCGAGCAATCTGCCTCGCTGGTTGCGATCGCCGAATCGGGTGGTGGCTGGGTGTACGCGAACACCGCTCAGCGCGCGGTCATCGGCCTGGATCCTCACGAGGACCTGTTCGGGATGCATCACCTGTCGATGTACCCGGAAGAGCACGGCCAGTTGATCCAGTCGGCGGTCATCCCGGCGCTGCGCGACCACGGTCGATGGAGTGGTCCCGCGCAGTTCGTCAACCGGGTCACGGGAGCCATCACCGAGGTCGTCTCCGACATCCATGTCGTCGACGATCCACTGCGCCCCGGCGTGAAGGTCTACGCGTCCGTCAGCCGTGACGTCACCGAGGTGAACGCGTTCGAGCGCGCCGAGCAGCGACGGCGCGAGCTGTCGAGCTACGCGGCGGAGCTGGCCCAACTCGCGCTCGCCAAAGGCCGCGACGAGCTGTTCAAGGGCTTCGACAGCGTGCTGGCCGACTGCGGCAAGTTGCTGCGCGCCGACTTCGCGTACGTCGACACCATCGACATGGCGTCGCGTGTCCTGCATCCGCTGGGCACCTGGGGCAGCGAGCAGTGCCCCGTTCGACAGGCACCCCCGGCCGAGGTGAGCATCGACCGAGTCCCGAGCTGGATCGAACGGCTCAACCATCCGGGCGTTCTGGTCGGTGAGGCGACCGCTGAACAGAACGCACCGTGGCGCGAGGAGCTGGAGTCGGTCTTCCAGGGCCAGCCGTTCGGGTCCAACGTCTACGCGGCACTGCACGTCGGGGGCGATCTCGTCGGCGTCTTCGGCCTGGCCCGTCTCGAGTCCGAGCCGGCGTGGACCGAGGACGAGTTGATCACCGTGCAGCAGATCGCCGACACGATCGCCAACCTGCTCGGACGGGAGCTGACCGATCACGCCCGTCGGCTCAGCGAGGCCCACGTCAAGGCGATGCTCGACAACGTGCGCGACATCCTCGTCGTGCTGGATCGCGACGGCCGCCTCGTGTCGGTCAACCATTCGATCGAGGACTCGATCGGGTTCCGCGCCGAGGACATCGTTGGCTCGCACTTCCTGGAGATGATCCATCCCGACGATCGTGAGCTCGCGTTCACCCGGTTCGCAGAGACGCTGATGGGGCAGTACTCGCTGCCGGTCACCGAACTGCGCATCCTGACCGCCGACGGTGGCTCCACCTGGTTCGACGTGGATGCTTCCGGCCTGGAGGATCCCGTGCTCGGCGGATACGTCGTGTCGCTCCGCAACATCTCGGTGCAGCGCAACCAGCAGATCGTCGCGGAGCGGCGCAGCGAGTTCGAGCAACTGCTACTCGATCTGTCGCACTGGGCGCTGAACGTCGAGCACGAGGACATCGCCGCCGGCCTCGACCGGCAGATCGAGCGGCTCGGAACGCTGCTCGGGACCGACGGTGCAGGCGTCTGGCTGCTCGACGGCTCCACCGTCAACGGATCCGGAGTCTGGGTCAGCAGCGCGAGCGAGCACACCGCCGAGATGTTGGCGGGCTTCGATGCTCCGGTGCTGACCAACCGGCTGCGCGAGATCACGTCGACCGTCGTCGTCAACGACATCGAAGCACTGCACGGGCCGTGGGTCGACGAGTGGCGCAGCGTGAAGGGTCACGGTCGCAGCGCGCTCCTCGTGCCGCTGATCTCGGGCGGATCGTGCCTCGGGCTGGCCGGCGTGATGATGACGACACCGCGAGTCTGGGCCGACGACGAGATCTCACTGATCCGTCGGGTTGCCGAGACGGTGACTGCGCTCCTGGCTCGCGAGAGGGTCGAGGCATCACTGCGGATGAGCGAGGCGCGTCTTGCTGCGCTGCTCGACGAATCGCTCGACCTCGTCGTGGTGGTCTCCGACGAAGGCGAGATCCTCTACGCCAACCATGCCCTGCAGCGCGCCCTCGGGTACTCGCCGCGCGAGATGCTCGGCACCAACATCGGAGCGGTGGTGCACCCGGACGACGTGATCTTCGCGATTCACAAGCTCGCCGAGCTCGCGTCCGGCAGAGCCACCACCGCGACGACCCTTCGAGTGATCACCAGCGACGGATCGGTGCGCTGGCTGGAGATCATGAGCGGTCAGATCGCCAACCCGATCGCCGGTGGCAAGGTGCTGACGTGTCGCGACGTCACCGAGCGTCGCGCCGTCGAGGATGCGGCGTCGGCGCGGGTCAGCCACCTGCGATACGCGTTCGAGGTGGCCCAGATCGCGCTCGACCTCGAGCCGGAGGAGTTCCTCGCCCAGTTGTCCGGGACCTGCGCGACGATCGGCGGGATGCTCGGCGTGGACCTGATCTACATCGATCGCGTCGACGAGCAGAACCTCATGCTCGCCAACATCGCCGGCCACGTCTGCAACGACGGCGGCGTGCAGCTCGTCAACCCGGGCCAAACGATGCCGTTCACCCAGCTCCCGCGCTGGATCGAGCGGCTCCGAGGCTTGGAGCCGGTCGTCGTCTCGAATGCGCTCGAATGCGATGAACCGTGGGCGATCGAGAAGCGGGAAGCCCTCGGGCCCGAAGGTGGTTTGATGGCCGTCGCGATGTCGGCGGCGGGCGAGCTGTTCGGCGTGATCGGCGTCTCGATGGTGCACGCCCCGCGAGTGTGGACCGAGGACGAGCAGACGTTCCTTCGGATCATCGGCGAGACGGTGGCACACGTGCTCGAGCGCGCTCGCGTGGACGACGCGCTGCGCCGGAGCGAGACTCGGTTCCGGCTGCTGTCGGACACGGCCGCCGACGTGGTGCTGTTGATGAACGCGGACGGCGAGATCCAGTACGCATCGCCGTCGTCGCAGGGACTGCTCGGCTACAGCCCGGACGAACTCCTCGGGCGCATCGTGCTGTCTCTGGTGCATCCCGACGACATCGGTCTGGTCAGGACCGGGGCGCACCCTCGGCTCGGCGGCATGCCACTGACGTCGGAATGCCGCCTGCTGCGCGCCGACGGCACGTACATCTGGGTGGCCAACTCCATCTCCGCCGTGCTCGATCCGACCACCAGGCTTCCGGTCGAGTTCCGCGCCAGCGTGCGCGACATCACCGATCGCAAGCGGCTCGAGGTCGCGCTCGAGCAACAGGCCCTGCACGACCCGCTGACAGGTCTCGGCAACCGCATCCTGCTCCAGACCCGGCTCACCGCGGCCACCAGTGCCGCGCCGACGACCGAGACCGAGGTCTCGGTGCTGTTGATCGACCTCGACGGGTTCAAGTCGGTCAACGACACGTACGGCCACGCGATCGGCGACGACGTGCTGCGGATCATCTCCTCACGACTCGCATCGATGTCGCGAGCGCAGGACACCTTGGCCCGCACCGGCGGCGACGAGTTCGTGCTGATCTGCCCGGAGACCACTGCCAAGGCCGCCCTCAACATCGGCGAACGGATCGTCAAGGCGGTCCAGCAACCGCTGTCCACGAACGGTCTGGTGCTCCACGTCGGCGCCAGCATCGGGGTGGCCCACCACGCCGGCGTTACGGCCGATCCGGGCTGGCTGCTGATCAACGCGGATCACGCGATGTACGCCGCCAAGCGTGAGGGCCGCGGGCGGGTTCGCATGGCTCCGGACGTCATCCATGCTCCGGCACCGTCGTGTGTCAGCGCCTAGCCTGAGGGCATGACGGTCACCGACGAACGCAGCATCGACCCCGCCGACCTCGCCGCGATCGGCGTGCACTGGGACCTGAAGCCGCTGCTCGGCGACGCAGCCGATGTCGACGCGTTGCTCGACCAGGCCGACGCGATCGCCGACGAACTGGTCACCACGGGTCGAGGTCGGATTGCCGAGATGAGCGCTGCCGAGCTCGGCGCGTTCTACAGCCGTTACGCGGAGCTGCTCGAGGTCTCCGGCCGTGCCGGCAGCTACGCCGGGCTCGTCTTCGCCGCCGACACATCCAAGCCCGAGCACGGCGCGTTGATGGCACATGTCGAAGAACGCAGCACGGCGATGAGCACGAAGCTGATCTTCATCGACCTCGAGTGGGCTGCGGCCACCGATGAGCACGTCGATGCCGTCCTCGCCGACCCAGCGCACGCACTCGACTTCGTCCGCCACCACCTGCGGTCCGAGCGCCGCTACAAGCACCATGTGCTGACCGAGCCCGAGGAACGGGTGCTCACCGAGAAGAGCGTCACCGGCGCCAGCGCGTGGGGCCGGTTGTTCGACGAGCTGAGCTCGGCGATGGAGGTCCAGCTGCCCGGCGCCGACGGCACGACCGCCACCGTGCCGCTGATGCAGGGCCTGGCGATGCTCCAGCACCCCGACCGCACGGTGCGCCAGCGGGCGCACGCGGCGGTCACGGACGGCTTGCAGCCCGGCCTGCGAACACGGGCGTTCATCTTCAACACGCTGCTGAACGACAAGTCCGTCGACGACCGTCTGCGTGGCTATCCGTCGTGGATCAGCAGTCGCAACCTCGCCAACGAGGCCGGCGACGACAGCGTGCAGGCGCTGGTCGACTCGGTGGTCGCGCGCTACGACATCCCCCAACGGTGGTACAGCCTGAAGGCGAAGATCCTCGGTGTCGACCGCATCGCCGACTACGACCGGATGGCGTCGGTGGCGACCACGGAGAGCCAGGTGCCCTGGTCGGTCGCCACCGAGGTCGTCACGGACGCGTACTCGTCGTTCAGCGGCGAGCTGGCGGGCATCGTGCAGCGGTTCCTGCGCGAGGAGTGGATCGACGCACCCGCCAGTCCCGGCAAGCGTGGCGGAGCGTTCTGCGCGTACACCGTGCCGTCGCACCACCCGTACGTGCTGCTCAACTGGACCGGCAAGACACGCGACGTCGCCACACTCGCCCACGAGCTCGGCCACGGGGTGCACGGCTACCTGTCACGAGAGCAGGGCGTGTTCCAGATGTCGACGCCGCTGACCCTCGCCGAGACTGCGTCCGTGTTCGGGGAGACGGTGACGAGCAAGCGGCTGTTGAGCACGCTCACCGACCCGAACGAACGCCTCGCTCTCCTGGCCGCGACGCTGGAGGATTCGATCGCCACCGTCTTCCGTCAGATCGCGATGAACCGGTTCGAGCACGCCGCGCACACCGCCCGACGCACCGAGGGCGAGCTCGCCGTCGAACGCTTCAACGAGCTGTGGGAGGAGACGCAGACGGCGATGCTCGGCCCATCGGTGGAGATCACCGAGGGATATCGCAGCTGGTGGAGCTACATCCCGCACTTCATGCACACGCCCGGATACGTCTACGCGTACGCCTACGGCCAGCTCCTCGCACTCAGCGTGTACAAGCGCTACGAGCAGGTCGGAGACGAGTTCGTGCCGCGCTACCTCGATCTCCTGCGTGCCGGTGGCTCGATGAGCCCGGAGGACCTCGGGCGCATCGTCGACTGCGATCTCGCCGATCCGGCGTTCTGGGATGGTGGGCTGGCGATCGTCGACGAGCAGCTCACCGCCGCCGAGGAAGCCGCGGCCGCAGCCGGTCGCGGCTGACATCCGCGCGGCGGGCCTCGTCGGCCTGGAAGAATCAGCCCGTGCACGCGCGAGGTTTCGCTGTGCTCGGGGTGGGCGGGCTGTTGATGATCGTTGTCGCGTCCTGTGCGCGCCCGGGGACCGACCGTTCAGCGCAGGCCGCGGTGCCCGACACAGTGCTGTTGAGCAGCTCGCAAACACAGTTCCTCGATGCGATGGGGAGCGCGATCGCACGACCCATCCCTGACGCGCAGCCGCCCGCCGTCGTCCTGACTCCGGAGCGAGTGGTCGTCCGTTCGGAGGTCCCTGCGCCGACCAGTCCACCGGCACCGGCACCTGCGCCGACAGCGACGTCTGCGTCGGTCCCGCCTGCGGGGCCAGTGCTTCGCCATGCCACGTTCGACTTCACCGGCGACACGCTGCTCCACTCTCCGCTGGTGCAGCAGGCTGCGCAGAACGCCGGCGGTGACGGCTTCGACTTCTCGCCGATGTACGCGGAGGTCACGCCGATCCTGTCGGCGGCCGACTACTCGATCTGCCACCTCGAGAGCCCGATCGCTCCGCCCGGGACCGCGCTGACGACGTTCCCGGCGTACGGCGTCCCGGCCGAGATCGCGACCGCGCTGGCCGGCGCCGGCTACGACCGGTGCAGCACCGCCAGCAACCACACCTTGGACAAGGGCACTGCGGGCATCGACGCGACGGTCGACGCGTTGGAAGCCGCAGGCGTCAGTGAAGCAGGCATGGCGCGCACGCCCGACGGAGCGGTCGTTTCGCTCGTCGACGTCGGGGGCATCTCGGTCGCCCACCTCAGCTACACGTTCGGCTTCAACGGTGCGAACCTGCCGGCCGACGAGCCGTGGCGTTCGAACCTGATCGACGCCGACAAGATCGTCTGGGCTGCGGCGGACGCGCGTGCGCGCGGCGCGGACGTGGTGATCCTCAGCCTGCACTGGGGTTCGGAGGGATCAGCGGCGATCACGCCGTATCAGCGCCAGGTCGCGGACGCGATCACGCGAGCGCACGTCGTCGACCTCATCGTCGGCCACCACGTGCACGTCATCCAGCCGATCGAGCAGGTCAACGGCACCTGGGTGGTGTTCGGCATGGGCAACTTCTTGTCGAACATGCCGACCGGCTCGTTCCCGGCCAAGAGCCAGGACGGCGAGATCGTGTCCGTGTCGATCGACGAGCAACTCGACGGCACCTTCGCCGTCGGGCGACCGGCCGTGATCCCGACGTGGGTCGATCGTGCGAACGGGTTCCTCATCCGTCCGGTCGTGGCCGACCTCGCCGATCCAACGGTTGATCAAGCGATCAGGGACCAGCTGTACACGAGCCTCCAGCGCACGGGATCGGTGGTGGGCGCCTTCGTCGCGTCGAGCTGAGCGGTCAGTCTGGCGTCAGCTGCTGCAGCTCGAGTGGACAAAGGCGAGTGAGATGTCGGACTGCTTCCCGATGTTCGCGGCGGTGTCGGTGCCGAGATACGTCGCGAGGTCGGCCTGCGCCTTTGCGTCGCCGCCGACACCGCGGACGACGATGTCGTTGGCTCCGGACATGAAGTCGATCGCGGCAGCCGCGGCGGCATCGGTACCGAGGCCGGCGCGTGCGGTCGCGAGCTGGTCGGCGAAGTCCGCGACCGTGCCGATCGGGTTGGAGGCCCAGTCGCTGGTCGGCGAGTGGACCAGACCGAGCACCACTTGCCAGTTGACGAGGATCTTGGCGAGGGCGTCGGTGAGGTTGGCGCAGTCCGGGTTGGCGGAACCGGATCCGGTCCCGCCGCCGACCGAGCCTGCGGGAGCGGTCGAGTCGTTCGACGCCTGACCGGTGTCCGCAGCGGCGACGGCTGGCGACGATGTCTTCGGCGATGGTGCGTCAGAGCTGCACCCTCCGAGGACACCGGCGACGACGATGAGGATGCAACAGCGGCTGGCGCGCGACATGCGCGAAGCCTAGTGAGCCCGGCGAGGCCCGTCGGCTACCGTGCTGTCCTGCATGGCGACGCTCCGCTTCAGTTTCGGCACGATGGGCTCGGGCAAGAGCACGCTGGCCCTGCAGATCCACCACAACCTGACCTCACGGAACCTCAACGGACTGCTGCTGACCAAGCTCGACCGAGACGGCTCGCAGATCACCAGCCGGCTCGGTGTGTCGGCCCCGGCGGTCGAGGTCCACGCCGGGCTCGATCTGTTCGACCTGGCCACGAACTATGCCCCGCTGTCGTTCATGGTGTGTGACGAAGCCCAGTTCTACAGTGTCGAGCAGTGCGATCAGCTGGCGCGGGTGGTCGACGAGCTCGGTGTCGACGTCTACACGTTCGGCCTGATCACCGACTTCAAGGGACTGCTGTTCGACGGCACCAAGCGACTGCTGGAGATCGCCGACGAACGCGTTGCGCTCCAGGTCGAGGCGCGCTGCTGGTGTGGCCAGCGCGCCACCCACAACGCCCGCCTCGTGAACGGCCGTGTCGTCTACGAAGGAGAGACCGTCGTCGTCGGCGACACCGAGGACGAACCCGAGCAACCCCTGTTCGGCGACGTCGTCAGGTACGAGCTGCTCTGCCGCCGCCACTACGCCGCAGGTCAGTTGAGCTGATCAGCTCCAGGCGCACGGCAGGCGCTTGATCCCGTTGATGAAGAAGCTCTGCAGGTACTCCGGCTCACCGGTGATGCGCAGGTTGGGCAGGCGGCGGCGGATCTCGTCGAACATCACGCTGATCTCGCGGCGGGCGAGGTTGGCGCCGAGGCAGAAGTGCGGTCCGCCGGCGCCGAATCCGGCTTGGGGCGGCTGGGTGCTGCGCAGCACGTTGAACTCGAACGGGTTCTCGAAGACCCGTTCGTCGCGGTTGGCCGAGTTGTACCAGAGCACGACCTTGTCGCCCTCGTTGATCTTCACTCCGGCGAGCTCGGTGTCCTGCGTCGCGGTGCGGCGGAAGTGGATGACCGGCGTCGCGTAGCGCACGATCTCCTCGACAGCGGTCTTGGTGTTGGCCTCGAACTGGTCGAACCACAGCGACCGCTGTTCGGGGAACATCGTCAGCGCGCGCATGCCGTGGCTGATCGCGTTGCGGGTGGTCTCGTTGCCGGCGACGACGAGGAGGATGAAGAAGCTGCCGAACTCCTGCGCCGTCAGCCGCTCGCCATCGACGACGGCGTTCATCATCGCGCTCGTCATGTCTTCGCGGGGCGTCGCGACGCGGTCCTCGCCGAGGGCCTGGGCGTAGGAGAACATCTCCAACGCGGCAGTCATCAGCGCCTCGAGGCTGCCGCCGTACTCGGGGTCGCCGGCACCCAGGATGACGTTGGTCCAGTTGAAGATCTGTGCGGTGTCGCCGGACGGGATGCCCATCATCTCGCAGATGATCTGCAACGGCAGGGGAGCGGCCACCTCGGTGACGAAGTCGCACTCTCCGTCCGGGAAGCGTTCGAGCAGACCGTCGACGATCGAAGCGGCCTTGACGGTCACGTAGTCGTTGACCCGCGCGACCTCCTTCGGGGTGAAGCCCTTGGAGACGATGTTGCGCAGCCGGAAGTGCTTGGGGTCGTCCATGTTGATCATCGAGCCGAAGAACTCGTTCATCTCCTGGGGGAGGTCGCCGATGTTGCTGCCCTTGCCACTGCAGAACTGCTGGGCGTTGCGGCTGGCGGCCCAGACGTCTTCGTGGCGGGTCAGCGCGTAGTAACCGGGCCCGATCGGGAACGGCGAGTCCTCGAACTCGCGCTCCGCGAAGAACTGCAGACCCGGTGTGTCGCGCAGCGTCTTGAACGCGCCCTCGCGGTAGTCGCGTGGCTGGGTCCAGAACTCGAAGTCGGAGAGGTCGAACGATCCGAGCGGCAAGTCAGGCAGGTTCATGCGAGCACCATAGTTTGCGGTCGCCGAACGGCTCTACGCTGACG
>JAOBWQ010000599.1 GCA_025463425.1 Ilumatobacteraceae bacterium
GCAACCTCCTCGCGATCAACGATCCGACGTCGCCGCTGCAGTTCGGTGCCAGCATCGGGGTCGCCCTCAGCGAACCGATGGACACCCCGAGCGCACTCCTGAAGCGCGCCGACGACGCGCTCTACCGGGCCAAGGTGACTCACGACTCGACGATCAGCGTCGCCCCCGGCGACGCCGACCCCGACGCCGACGAGCTGCGCCACGCTCTGCCCCTCAGCGTCTCCTGACAGGCCGACTCGGCCTTCGGCTCCGGCGCTGCTTCGTCGCCGTTCCTAGAGCGGGCTGGCGTGTTGCCGATGAGAACGCGGGCTCGGACGGTGCGTCCGTTCGAGCGGCCGAGATGGAGTCGAACCAACATGGGGATGAGACGAGCACCGAACGAGGCAGCGGGCGCCGCAACGGCGCAGCGCGCCACGATCGACCTCGACCTGGTGCCCGTGCCGCTGGTCGAGCTCGACATCAACGGGATCGTGACCGCCTGGAACTCGGCGGCGTCGAGCTTGCTGGGGTGGCGTCCGGATCAGGCGATCGGCCGCCGTTCGCTGGACATCCTCGGTCGGGAGATGCTCGGCCCGAACGTGCCGGCCGGCCGGCAGCGCGCTCGATTGAACCACGTCGACGGCACCCATCGCCACGCCGATCTCGTGATGACCGGGGACAACCGCTGGGGCGCGACGGTGGGGCGCTCGATCGTCGCGATCCTGCATGACGCAGCACCGGCGAACGGCAACGCGAAGAGCGTCTGCCCGACCGTCGAACCATGGGCCGCGGTCTCCCAACAGATCCAGTCGATCGGCGGGGACGTGCTCTGCGTCGGCGTCGGGATCGTCGGAGTCGAAGCGATCAACAAGGGCTACAGCCGCAGCACCGGTGACGAAGTGCTGGCCGAGATCCTCCGCCGGCTGCTCACGTTCGCCGGCAAGGACGGCCATGCGTCGCGCATCGGCGGCAACCAGTTCGTGCTCACGGTGCCCGGTGTGGAGACCAGCCTCGATCTCGCCAACGTCATCCGCCAGCTGTCGGCCCCCGTCACTTGCACGCTCGGCAGCGTCCGCGTCGGCATCGCCTGCGGCATCGCCTCCGGGCCGTCACGTTCTGCGCTGGTCCTGCTCGACCGGACCAGCCACGCCACCGAGCAGGCACTCGCCAGCGGCCTCGGGTCGGTCAAGGTGTCCAACAGCGACAACCGTGGTGCCTCGTTGGCCCACCCTCGATTGGACAGCTGCCTCATCGACGCTGTCGCGCAGAGCAGCATCGCGGCCGTCTACCAGCCGGTCGTCGACATGACCACGGGCGACATCATCCAGCTCGAAGCGCTCGCCCGTTGGCACTCGGCAGAGTTCGGCGATGTCGAACCCGCCGTGTTCATCGAGGCCGCCGAACAGACCGGGCTGATCCACGACCTCGGCGACAACGTCCTCGGCCATGCGCTCGACGTCGTCCGCGAAGAGCACCTGTCCGGTCGCTGGGTCGGACGGCGGATGTCGATCAACCTCTCCGCCCGCCAGATCGAGCACCCTGACGTCGTCGAGCGGATCACCACAGCGCTCGCTCTGCGTCAACTGTCGCCGACGGTGCTGCAGATCGAGGTCACCGAGGGCAGCCTGCTCTCGAACGTCCGGATGGCAACCGCACACATGGCCGCCTTGAAGCGGATGGGCGTCGCGATCGCGATCGACGACTTCGGCTCCGGTGCCGCCAACCTCAGCCACCTGCGCGATCTGCCGGCGACGGTCGTCAAGATCGACCGCCGGTTCGTCAACGGGATCCTGACCAGCTCGACCGATCGCGAGATCGTCCGCTCGATCGTCTTCCTCGCCGGCCACCTCGGCATGACGGTGGTGGCGGTCGGCGTCGAGACACCGGCCCAGCACCACGAGCTGCGCCGCCTCGGCTGCCGGTACGCGCAGGGCTTCCTGTACGCGCGACCTCGCGAGATCAACCTGCTCGGCATCGTCGACCTTCCCGCGGTCCCCGCGCCATTCGGTGACGCCGCACGCCTCGAACGGCTCCATGCGACCCGCCTGCTCGACACCCCGGCCGACGAGCGGTTCGACGCGATCGTTCGTGAGGCCGCCCTCCTGTGCGGCGCTGCAGTCGCGTTCCTCAGCCTGATCGACGGTGAGCGGCAGTGGTTCAAGTCCGCGGTCGGCACGTCGCTGGCCGAGGTGCCGCTCGCGCAGAGCCCCTGCCTCCAGACGATCCGCGCCGGTCGCTTCACCGAGATCCCCGACACGGCGCTGGATGCCAGCTACGCGGGCGGCCGCAACCCGGACGGGACGTACTCGATCCGCTCCGTCGCCAGCGCGCCGCTGCGGACCAAGGACGGTCACGTCCTCGGCACGCTGTGCGTCGCAGATCCGCTGCCGCGCGAGCTGACCGCGCAGCAGCGGCAGCACCTCGAACGTCTCGCCACCAACGCGTCGTTGCTGCTCGACCTGGCCATCGCCGAGAACGACCTGGCGGCGCTGCGCGTCGAGCTGGATCAGGCGCGCGACAAGAGCGCGAACCTCGAACGACGCACCGCGTCGCTGCTCGACCGAGCGATCGACGGCCTCGTCGTGCTCGATTCCGAGGGCCGGATCACGCTGGCCAACTCGCAGGCCATGACCCTGTTGGGTGCGACGAGCGGGGGCACTCCGTCGC
>JAOBWQ010000605.1 GCA_025463425.1 Ilumatobacteraceae bacterium
CCCCCATGCAATACATGCTGTTCATCGCCACCGACGCCGATCGCGAGCCGAGCGACGCCCCCGGCCCGACGATCGAGGAGTGGTGCGACGAGGGTGAGCGCCGCGGCATCCGCAAGCAGGGTGACCGACTTCGCCCGCCGGCCGACGCGACAACGGTGCGGATCCGCGGCGGCGAGCTCCTGCTGACCGACGGTCCGTTCGCGGAGTCGAAGGAGTGGATCGCCGGCTACGACCTGATCGAGTGCGCGAACCTCGACGAGGCGATCGACTACGCCTCGCGCCACCCGATGGCGCGGTTCGGCTGTGTCGAGGTTCGCCCGATCCATCCGTGGGAAGGTTGAACGAGGTCGAGGACGCGGTCGCGGCGGCGCATCGATCCGACTGGGGTCGGATCGTCGCCGGGCTGATCCGTCGCACCGGGGACTGGATGCTGGCGGAGGACGCGACGCAGGACGCGTTCGCGGCGGCGTTGTCGACGTGGCCTCGGGATGGCATTCCCGACAAGCCCTCGGCGTGGCTGACCACGGTGGCGCGCAACCGCGCTGTCGATTGGCTGCGTTCTGCACGATCCGAGCGTTCGAGATTGGAGGCGACCCTCGTGGATGACGACTCGCCCGACGACGACCTC
This sequence comes from Ilumatobacteraceae bacterium, assembly GCA_025463425.1. Taxonomy (GTDB): domain Bacteria; phylum Actinomycetota; class Acidimicrobiia; order Acidimicrobiales; family Ilumatobacteraceae; genus WLMZ01. The sequence continues at coordinate 629 of JAOBWQ010000605.1, forward strand.
ACCGACGATCGACTTCGGCTGATCTTCACGTGCTGCCATCCGGCATTGCCGTTGCCCGCCCGCGTCGCATTGACCCTGCGCACCGTCAGCGGGCTGTCGGTGGCCGAGATCGCCCGCTCGTTCCTGGTGTCCGAGTCGACGATGGCCCAGCGCCTGGTGCGTGCCCGGCAGAAGATCGAGCACGCCGCGATCCCATATCGCGTCCCGCCCCCGGAACTCTTCGCCGAGCGCGTGAGCGGCGTGCTGGCCGTGCTCTACCTGGTCTTCAACGCCGGCTACAGCGACGTCGACCGCACGGAGCTCGCCGATTCGGCGATCGCGCTGGCGCAGGCCGCGGTCGACCTGATGCCGCTGGAGTCCGAGGCCCGCGGACTGCTCGCGCTGATGTTGCTGCAGGGGTCTCGCCGCCGCGCCCGGATCGGTGCCGACGGGGCGCTGCTGACGCTCGAGGAACAGGATCGTTCGCTGTGGGATCGAGCAGCGATCTGGCGCGGTTGGAGCGAGTTGGCTGCCACCGGCAAACGGGGCGCGTACGTGGTGCAGGCCGAGATCGCGGCCTGTCACGCCACGGCTGTCGATGCCGCGGCGACAGATTGGATGCGGATCGTTGTGCTCTACGACGAGCTGATGCTGGTGTCACCGACGCCTGTGGTCGCGCTGAACCGGGCGATCGCCGTCGGAATGTGCGACGGCCCGGATCGCGGCCTCGCCCTGCTCGACGAGCTCTCTGCCGAGCTGAACGAGTTCCCCCACCTGCCGGCCGCACGGGCCGACTTGCTGCGCCGGGCCGGACGGTTCGCTGAAGCAGCCGAGGAGTACGCCGAAGCGATCCGCCTCGCACCGACACCGGCAGAGCGAGATCAGCTCTGCCGATGCCTCGACGCGCTCGCCACGTGACGCCGGATCAGGCTGCGGAGACGTTGCGGAGCAACGCCTCGTTGGGCTCCGCCGGCAGCTCGGTCAGTGGTGTGGACACGAGATCGACCGACGGACCGAACTTCGCGGCGGCCGGGGCCAGCGCGTCGAGATCGAAGCCGTAGACGCCTGCCGCGTTCTCGGCGAGGACCTTGCGGACGTCGGCCTCGGGCCAGTCGAAGAACAGCTGACGCAGATGCTCACGGGTGAATGGCGAGGTGCCCTCGTCGTGCGGGAAGTCACTGCCCCACATGAACCGGTCGACACCGAGCACCTCCCGGGTCGCGAGCACATCGACGCGTGACGGGAAGCTGACACCCATCCACACGTTCTGCTGCACGTATTCGGTGGCCGACTTCGGCAGGATGTGCTCGGGCTTGAAGCGCAGCTCGCCGACTGCGCCCTTGTCGCGAACGGCCTTGAGCACACCGTCGAGCTGGTCGAGCAGCGGCGGCAGCCACGCGCATCCCTGCTCGGTCATGATGAACTTCAGCTTCGGGAAGCGCTCGAACACGCCCGACAGCAAGAGGAACAGCAGCGGACGGCGCGAGTAGTGAGCGACCTCGGACAGCATGATCAGCGCCGACGAGGGCAGTGGTGCGTACGCCGGTGAGCCGGTGCCGCCGTGGCAGTTGATCGGCACCTCGAGGTCCTCGCAGACCTTCCAGAGCCGGTCGTAGTCGGGGTGGTTCAGGGGCTTGATCCAGTCGACGTCGGGCGGGATCGTCGGCAGCAGGATGCCACCGCGGAGGTTGTGCTCCTTGATCCAGATCACGTCCTCGATCGCGTCGTCGATGTCGTGGATGAAGATCTGGCCGATGCCGGCGCGGCGCTGCGGGAAGCGGTTGCAGAAGTCCTCGAGCCAACGGTTGTGGGCCTGGATGCCCGCCCGCCGACGCTCGTAGTCGTCGGGCTTGGGCGGCGCGGCGAAGAGCACGAAGCTCGGGAAGAACGGGGGCACCGTGTTCGGGAAGATGACCTCGCCGACGACGCCGTCGTCGTCCTGCTGGGTGTTGCGCATGTCGTCGTCCCAGTTGCGGAACCGGCGCTGATCACCGAGGTCGGAGAACGGGTTCTTGTACCCGCCTCGCCACGCGTCGAACTCGTCGCGCCACTTCGGGTCGAGGAACTCGCGGTACATCGCATGGCTGCCACCGGCGTGGGTGTCGGACGAGATGATCGTGTAGTTGTCGGTCGTTGTCATGATCTGCTCCGGGTCGTTCTGGGGGGTTGGGTTCAACGGGGGATGCTGCGGAAGGGAACGTCTTTGTCGACGCGGATGTCGCCGGGGAGGCCGAGGACTCGCTCGGCGACGATGTTGCGTTGCACCTCGTCGGTGCCGCCCCCGATGCGGCTCGCCCACTGACCCAGGAAGGTCTGCGTCCACGCGAACACATCGGGATCGTCGGCGTCGGACAGCATGCCGCTGGCCCCGGCGATGGACAGGCCGAGATCGCCGATGGCGCTCAGCTGACGGGTGTAGGCCAGCTTCAGCACCGAGCTCTCCGGTCCGGGCTGCTTGCCCTTGCTGACCGCGCTCTGCACGCGCCAGCCCAGGAACTTCAACAGTTGCATCCGGATGTATGTCGCGGCCAGCTCCTGCCGACGATTGGGATCGGTGCGGCCGCCGAAGCGGTCGGCGAGGCGGAGAAGGTCTTCGACCGGGTTGCTGACGCTTCCGCCGATGAGCGTGCGCTCGTTGGTGAGCGTCGTCATCGTCACGCCCCAGCCGCGGTTGACCTCTCCGACCACGTTCGCCTTGGGGATCCGCACGTCGGTGAGGAAGACCTCGTTGAAGTGCGCCGCCCCCGTGATCTGGCGGAGGGGCCGCACGTCGATGCCGGGCGTGCGCATGTCGACCAGGAAGTAGGTGATGCCCTGGTGCTTGGGCACATCGGCATTGGTGCGCGCGAGCAGGATGCCCCAGTCGCTGTAGTGCGCACTCGACGTCCACACCTTCTGCCCGTTGACCACGTACTCCTCACCATCCAGCTCGGCCTTGGTCGACAGCGCCGCCAGGTCGGAGCCCGCGCCGGGCTCGGAGAACAGCTGGCACCACAGTTCATCGCCGCGCAGCATCGGCGGCAGGAACCGCGCCTGTTGCTCGGGCGAGCCGTGGTGGATCAGCGTCGGGCCGGCCATGCCGATGCCCTGTGCGAACACGCTCTGGGGGATGTCGAACTTGGCCAGCTCCTGGTTGAAGATCATCTGCTGCACCGAGCTGCCGCCACGGCCGCCGTGTTCCGTCGGCCAGGTGATGCCTGCCCAGCCGTGCTCGAACAACGTCGCCTGCCACGCCTTGGATTCCTTGACGTGCAGCGTCTCCTCGTCGGAGAAGGCATCGGTCATCCCCCGCACGAGCGTGCGGTCCGACTTCGGCTCGGCGTGCGCGGAGAGCCACGTGTTGGCCTCCTTCCGAAACGCTGCTTCTTCCGGTGTGTCGTCGAAATCCATCGGTTCCCCTCGCGATATAGAACGAGATTCTAACTCAACGTGTTCCCGGGACGGAAGTCGACCGGGTGTGACGTTCGTCAGCGCGTGCTGCGCGCCGGCGTCGCCGAGGCGCGCCGGACGCGGTGCACCTGGGGCGGCGGCGAGAAGACGAGATCGACCGAGCCGAGCACGTCTTCGAGGACCCTCTCGATCGGGTCGCGACCGAGCGCGAACCGGTGCAGCTTGGTCGTGAGCACACAACCGACCATCGTCTCGATCTGACGGATCTCGGTCTCGGTGAGCCCGGCGAGCACCTCGCGATAGGCGGCGACGTAGCTGGCGCTGGACTCGCTGAACAGCTGATTGGCGTAGACGTCGGTCGATCCTTCGAGCACGATCTCGACGCGCAGGAACTGGGGCTTCTTCGCGAAGGCTCTGATCGCCCGGCTGAGCAGTTCCTTCAACGCTTCCCCCGGCTCCTCGGGCAGTCGTTGCCGTTCGAGCCGGCGGTGGAACGAGCGGAACCAGACGGCCATCACTGCGGCGTACAGGTGCTCCTTGGAGGCGAAGTAGCGGTACAGCGTGCCGAGCGCGACGTCCGCGCGGGCCGCGACGTCGCGCATCTGGATCTGGTCGTAGTCGCCGTCGGAGTCGAGCAGCTCCAGCGCGGCGCGAACGATCGCGTCCCATCGCTTCTGCTGCGCCGGCGGTAGCTCGTCGTTGCCGACGATGCGATGCCCCCGTTGTTCGTCGATCACCGCCTCGTTGTCCACCACGCCTCGATCCGTCCGACGGTCACAAGTAGACTTCGATTCTACTCACTTCGAGTCGAGCCTTGGGGGAACGAATCGGATGATCGTCGAACAACTGGTGCGCGGACGCGTCCTCGTGGTCACCATCAACCGTGAAGAGAAGCGCAACGCGCTGAACCCGGAGATCACCGCTGGCATCGATGCGGCGATGAACCGGCTCGAGGACGATCCCGAGCTGTGGTGCGGCATCCTCACCGGCGGCCCGAACATGTTCTCGGCCGGCGCCGACCTCACCATCGGGCCCGGCCCGCCGACCGAGCGGGGTGGGCTGGTGGGTCTGATCACACGCCAGCGGGTGAAGCCCCTGATCGCCGCCGTCGAGGGGTTCGCCGTCGGCGGTGGCATGGAGCTGGTGCTTTGCTGCGACCTCGTCGTCGCAGCCAGCAACGCACGCTTCGGCCTGCCCGAGGTCAAGCGCGGTCTGATGGCCGACTTCGGTGGAGCGTTCCGCACTGCGGTCGCCCTGCCGCCGAACATCGCCCGGGAGATGTTGCTCACCGGCGACGACCTCTCCGCTGATCGCGCGGAGCGGCTCGGGTTCGTCAATGTGTTGGCCGAACCCGGGCGGGTGCTCGAACGCGCACTGGAGCTGGCCGAGCGGATCTGCGCCAATGCCCCACTCGCAGTGCGTGCGTCGCTGGCAACGGTTGCAGGCACCCGCCCCGATGAGACGGAACTGTGGGAACGGAGCGAGGCTGCGCATCAGGGTCTGTTGCGCACCGACGACGTGCGTGAGGGCCTGGACGCGTTCTTCGCCAAGCGTCCGCCCAACTGGAGAGGACGCTGACCATGGCCAACTTCGACATCGAACCCGCCTTCGCCGCCAAGCTCGACTGGATCCGCGAGTTCGTCGCTGCGGAGATCGAGCCGCTCGACACCGTCCACGCAGCCGAAGAGGTGATCTACGACAAGGCGCACCCGCTGCACGACCAGGTCATCCGGCCGCTGCAGCAGCGTGTGCGCGATCAGGGCCTGTGGTCGTGCCATCTCCGTCCCGAGCTCGGAGGCCAGGGCTACGGACAGGTCAACCTCGCTTACATGAACGAGATCCTCGGCCGCTCTGCATTCGCGCCGACGATCTTCGGGTGTCAGGCACCGGACACGGGCAACGCCGAGATCCTGGCCCACTACGGCACCGACGAGCAGCGTGTCGAGTACCTCGAACCGCTCCTGGCCGGTCGGATGTCGTCGTGTTACGCGATGACCGAGCCGCACGGCGGATCGGATCCGTCGCAGTTCACCACTCGCGCGGATCGCGACGGCGACACGTGGGTGATCAACGGCGCGAAGTGGTTCTCCTCCAGCTTCGAACGAGCGTCGTTCATCATCGTGATGGCGGTCACCGACCCGAACGTCTCCGTGTACAAAGGCACCTCGATGTTCCTGGTCCCGGCACACACGCCTGGTCTCGAGATCATCCGCCGCACCGGTGTCGGTTGGGACGACGAAGGCCACGGAACCCATCCCTACGTGCGTTACAACGAGGTGCGGGTGCCCGCCGAGAACCTGCTCGGCGGCGAAGGTCAGGCGTTCGCGATCGCCCAGACACGCCTCGGCGGCGGCCGTCTGCACCACGCGATGCGCACCGTCGGCGCGGTCGCACGATGCTTCGATATGCTCTGCGAGCGTGCGCTCAGCCGTACGACCCAGGGCGAGCTGCTGGCTCGCAAGCAGATGACCCAGGAGAAGATCGCCGATGCGTGGATCGACCTGACCCAGTTCCGTTTGCAAGTACTGCATGCCGCGTGGGTCGTCGACACCAAAGGCGCCCACGCCGCCCGGCGCGAGATCGCAGGCGTGAAGATCGCCACGCCGAAGGTGTATCACGATGCCGTGATGCGCACGATCCAGATCCACGGTGCCCTCGGCGTCTCCAACGAGATGCCGCTGTCACGGATGCTGCTCGCGTCGGTCACGATGGGCATCGCCGACGGACCCACCGAGGTGCACAAGATCACCCTCGCCCGCGACGTCCTCAAGGACCACCAACCCGCGACCGGGGACTGGCCGAGCGAGCACCTGCCCGCCCGGCGCGCGGCATCTGCCCTGAGGTACCCGATGTTCGAAGGACGAGATGAGCACTGACCAGCGAGATCACCGTCCACTGCGAATCGTGCAGTGGACCACCGGCAACGTCGGCGAGCGATCGGTGATCGCGATCGCTGCCAACCCGCTGCTGGAGCTCGTTGGATGCTTTGCGTGGAGCGCCGACAAGGTCGGCCGCGACGTCGGTGAGCTGTGCGGCATCCCACCGATGGGAGTCGTCGCGACCGCGGGGTTCATCACCGGGCACGCGCTCGGCGACGGGCGGGCGCGCGTCCAGGCCGCGTGCGTCGCCGGGGGAACC
>JAOBWQ010000637.1 GCA_025463425.1 Ilumatobacteraceae bacterium
AGCGCCCGAACGTCATCTTGACGTGAGTCGACGTCGGGATGACGAGCATCAGGTTCGGCGCGACACGCCAGGGCCCCTGCCCGCCGGTGACCTCCCAGTTCGGGAAGTAGCTCACCTTGACCAGCACGGGCACGCCGACCTTGTCGACGTCGAAGTCGACCGTCTCGTTGCCCATCACCACGTTCGACACGGTGACTGCCGGGAGCGCGACCGGTTTGATCGTCTGGTCGGGCACGACGACGTTGACCCGGTTCGCCTGCACCCGGGTCGGGTCGACGACGGCATTGACCCGCTGCCAGTCCGACGGGCCGTCGGACACCGGCATCGCCGCCCAATCGGTGGGGTTCTGGAACCAGCTCGTGCCGAGCTCGAGCCACTTCTCACGGTCGTCGGCGCGCCCGGGCACCACCACCGGCTGGGTCGCCAACGGCGTGACGATGTCGCTGTCGGCGACCTGGTAGATGTGCCAGGGACCGCTGACCTTGATCGTCGTCAGCCCTGGCGTCTGATCGGCCTTGGTGACGGCCTGATCGGTCCACGCCATGTAGTAGCGGATGCCGAGCTCCTGCAGGTACTTCACGCCGAGCGCCGGATCGCTGTCGGTGTAGCGCAGCTGCCGGACGGGGTTGGAGCTGTTCGTCGACATCGCTGCTGCCGTGATGAAGTGGTACGGCGTAGTGCCCGACGCTTCGAAGAAGAGGCCCTCGCTGCTGTCGATGCAGCCGTCGGTCCAGTGCGGGAGCAGCATCAACGCCATCGTCGTCCCGTACCGACCGTTGTCGCCGTTGTTCTCCCACAGCGACCGGCCGCACCCGTACTGGGGGTCCTTGCCGATGCCGGCCATGTCGTCGACGAGCTGCTTGTACTCGCCGTAGGCGCTCTTGCCCTCGTAGCCGGTGAAGTTGTAGCGCGACCAGCTGTCGGCGAGGCCACGCGTCCCCGTGGCGCGCTCCTTGAAGAGCACCAGCTGGTCCTTGCCCGAGCCGACGCTGAGCGAGTAGCGGCCGTTGACCATGCCACCCGCGAAGAAGTCGACCTGGAACTCGACCGCGAGCATGAGCAGGACGACGATCAGCGTGAAGAACGCCGTGACCGCACCACCGATCGTCATCGCGAACCCGGTCGGCAGCGGCACCGCCGCGCCGGTGTTTCCGGCGCGCCGTTCGGCGGCCACGGCCATGCCGACGCGGACCCGGCCGACGACCCAGGCGATGGCCCGGCCGACCTCGGCCACGCCGACCATCATCAACATGTACCGGAGCAGGTTGATGAACGGCAGGATGCGCGGGTTCCACAGCAGACCGATGACGGGCAGGTTGGTGTGGTTCTGCTGCGTGAACCGGGTCAGCACGCCGAGGGCGATGATGCAGATGCCCATCCATGCGCCGGTGAGGTGGCGACGTTTGACGCAGACGATGAACCCGATCAGCGCGAAGACGAAGATGATCCGGTCCAGCGTGACGTCGAGGGGGAAGAACATCTTCCAGTAGGAGTCGTTGGCGCCGTTCGGCCGACCTTCGTACTTCATGTCGGTCATGTACGCGGATCCGGATGTGAACGGGATGATCCAGAACGCGGTCAACAGACCCATCGGCACGAGCGTCGTGAGGCAGTACTTGAGCCGGGTGCGATCCATCCACACGAGCGACATCAGGAGCACGCCCACCACCACGAAGATCGCGACGATGCCGTGGCTCAGCACTGCAAGGGCGAGGATCACCGCCGTTCGACCGCGGTACTTGCCCGTCTCGAGGCCCTTCGCGTAGAGGCCGAGGCCGAGCATCGCGAACGAGAGCGCGATCGAGAACGAGAACTCTCCCGCCATCGTGCTCTTCACCGTACCGCCGAGGATCGCGAGGTCTTTCGAGTCGTCGAGCAGGAAGATCAACGCGGCGATCGTGAACAGCTCTGGGATCGGGTAGAGGAACTTGGCCAGCCGGCCGAAGGCCCAGCAGCAGATCGGGAGGGTGAGGATCCCGAGGACGGCGACGATCTTGAACGCGATGCCGTAGGGGATGAGCACGTTGAGGAGGATGATCATCAACGCAGGGATGACCATGTAGAAGCGGTACAGCGGGAAGCCGTCGTACCAGTACGGGTTCCATCCGTTCAGGCGGAGGTCGGGCAGCAGGTGGTCGCGCAGGTAGGCGGGCGCCATGACGTGCGCGCCCATGTCGCCACCGGTTGGCGTGTTGTTGGTGGTGATCAGGTCCCAGTGGACGACGTTGAGCGTGATGACCAGCGCGACGACGAAGAAGAGGAACGTCGTGACCGTGCGCACGATGCGCTGCGCGGTCCAGGGAGCGTCGATCCAGTCGAGCGGCCGGCGCACGATGCGCCGCCAGGCGCGAGCGACGACGCTGTTGCTGCGCAGATCGAGTGACTCGTCGAACGACGCCTCCGCAGCCGCCGGCGCATCGGCGGCGTGGAGCCCGTCGTCCCCACCGGCCTCGGGGACGGAGGGAGCGAGCTCGGGCGGATCGGACTCGGGGGGATCCGGAGCCAGCTCGGTGGGGTCGGACACGTGGGTCATGGCGGGCGACAGTCTCGCATCTCGAACCGTGAAACTCACGTCACCGCGGCCGCGGCTAGTGCGCGACCAGCAACAACGCTGTCGCGTTGAACGCGAGGTGGGTGACGATGCCCAATCCGATCCGGTCGGTGGCGATCAGACACGCGCCGAGCACGAGACCGAACGCGAACAGCCCCGGGTACTCCACCGGGCGGAAGTGGATCAGTGCGAAGAACGCGGCCGCGCCGACGAGCGCGAGGGCGTCGTTGACACGCCGCCGCGCCGCACCCATGATCAAGCCGCGGTAGACGAGCTCCTCGACGAACGGCGCGCCGACCACGACCATCAGGACCAGCAGCACGACCCAGAAGCCGTGGGCGGTGTCGTACAGGTCCTTCGCGTTCTCCTCGAGGTGCTTGTTCGAGAACGTGTCCGGCCAGCCGGATTGCAACGGCCAGTAGACGAGTCGCAGCAGCACGAGCTGGCTGAGCACGCCGACGGGGATGCCGACGAGGTCGATCGGCCGGAACCGGAGCGAGTAGTCCGCCAGCGGATGTCCCGTGGCGAAGCGGCGGCTGACGATCACGAGCGCGATCAGCTGCGGGATCCAGAGCGCGACCGCCGATGCCACCGAGACCCACACCGGACGATCGGCGGCCGCACGATCGGCCGTGCCGGAGAGCGAGATGACGGCCGATCCGGCGAGGTTGCCGGCCAGCCAGCCGGCCACCCACGTCCCCATCGCCGTGCCGAGGGAGATGCTCGGCGCGGCGGTGATCAGTGGCGGCTTGGCGGGTTTGGCCGGTTTGGCCGCCGGCGGTCTGGCCGTGTCGTCAGCGGGCACCGCGGTACCGTACCGCGCGAGTCGGCGAGCGCGGCCCTCAGCCGGTGGCGGCGTAGTGGAACTCGCTGCTCGTGCGGCGGTCGTCGAGCCTCCAACCGTGGGGCACCGACAACCGCGACCCGTGGCGCCGGCAGAGGTCGTACGAATGGGGGTCGCGTTCGCTCGTCAGGTCGTCGAGCCACACGGCTGATCGCGCGTACTGGTAGGTCAGCGTCATCACCGCTGCTTCCGCACATCCCGACCGTGAACACTGGCGCTGCACACCTCAAAAAGTAGTCACGCACCTGTCCACGGGTGGTGGATACCCGACGTTCGGCACACCGCGGCGACCGCCCGCGACGGGGGAATCGACGTAGCATTGCTCCATGAGCAACCTGCCTCCTCCGCCGCCACCGCCTCCCCCCGGCCGTGGCACGGGTGGCCGTGGCCCGAGTGGCCCCACCCCACCCAACCCGCCCGGAAAGCGCACGACGCCTCCGGGTCTGCCGAAGTGGAGCATCGCACTGCTGGTCGTCGTCGTCCTCGGCGCCCTCGCCGCCACTCAGTTCTGGCCGTCGTCGAACGCCGAAAAGGTGAAGTGGAGCGACTTCCTCGTACAGGTCAAGGATGAGAAGGTCGCGTCGGTCACGATCGACAACGGCAGCCGCAGCGTCACGGGCACCTACAAGGCCGGCGGCGACTTCACCACCACGGCCGACACCCAGATCACCGACGGTGTGCTGAAGAAGTTCGACGATGCCCACCTCAGCTACGCGTTCAAGGCGCCGGAGAGCAACTGGTGGGCCGGTCTGCTGACGCTGTTGCTGCCGTTCGCACTGATCATCGGCTTCCTGATCTGGATGCAGCGACGAGCTTCGGGACAGATGGGCAACGTGATGTCCGTCGGGCGAAGCCGGGCAAAGACCTACGACGCGGACAAGCCGTCCACGACCTTCGCCGACATCGCCGGCTACGAGGGCGTGAAGCAGGAGATCAAGGAAGTCGTCGACTTCTTGCGGATGCCCGAGCGGTTCCGCGAGATCGGCGCCCGCGTGCCGAAGGGCATGTTGCTCGTCGGCCCTCCCGGCACCGGCAAGACGCTGTTCGCCCGCGCCGTCGCGGGTGAGGCCGGGGTCGGCTTCCTCTCGGTCACCGGTTCGGACTTCATGGAGATGTTCGTCGGTGTCGGAGCCAGCCGCGTCCGCGACCTCTTCCAGCAGGCCCGCAAGATGGGCCGGGCGATCATCTTCATCGACGAGATCGACTCGATCGGCCGCAAGCGCGGCGCCGGCCTCGGTGGCGGCCACGACGAGCGCGAGCAGACGCTGAACCAGATGCTGTCGGAGATGGACGGCTTCGAGACCAGTGAGGGCATCGTCATCCTCGCCGCCACCAACCGTCCCGACATCCTCGATCCCGCACTCCTGCGCCCGGGCCGCTTCGACCGCCAGATCGTGGTGCCGTTGCCCGAGTCCGAGGAGCGCCTGGCCATCCTCAAGGTGCACAGCCGCGACAAGCGGATGGGCGCTGACATCGATCTCGACGTGATGGCCAAGGCCACACCAGGGATGAGCGGTGCCGATCTCGCCAACCTCGTCAACGAGGCCGCCCTCGTCGCCGTCCGTCGTGGATCGAAGGAGATCGAGCGGATCGACTTCGAGAACGCCCGCGACCGGGTCGTGCTCGGTGCACTCCGCGAGTCGATGGTGCTGTCGGTCGAAGAACGTCGGGCGACCGCCTACCACGAGGGCGGCCACGCCATCCTCGCCACGGTCCTGCCCCACGGCGACCCGCTGCACAAGGTCACCATCCTCCCTCGCGGGATGGCACTGGGCGTGACCTGGAGCCTTCCCCAGGAGCGGCACACGTACTCGAAGGAGTACTTCGAGGACACGATCTGCAAGGCGATGGGTGGCCGAGTCGCGGAGATGATCGTGTTCGGTCATCTCAACAGCGGTGCCGCCAACGACCTCGAGCAAGCCACCAACATCTCCCGCCACATGGTGCGCGAGTGGGGCATGAGCGATCGCATCGGTCCGATGGCCTGGGGCAGCCAGCAGCACGTCTTCCTCGGTGAGGACCTGATGAGCAGCGGCCGCGAGTACAGCGACCAGACTGCGCGCATCCTCGACGAGGAGATCTCGACGATGCTCCACGCCCAGCAGGAGCGTGCCCGCGAGCTGCTCACCAAGCACCGCGTCGGCCTCGACCTCGTCGCCGAGGCGCTGCTCGAGCACGAGACCATCGATGGCCCGGAAGTCGCCCGGCTGATCCAGCAGGGCCTCGGCGATCGGGTCCAGACCGGCGAAGACGTGATCCCCGAGACCGCTGCCGATTGAGGTCGCGGTCCCCAA
>JAOBWQ010000212.1 GCA_025463425.1 Ilumatobacteraceae bacterium
GAGCTCGTCGACGGGATCTTCGGCGGCACGCCCGTCGAGCCCGCACCGTCGGTCGAGCTGCTCGACTGGGACCCCGAGGCCGAGGACAAGCTGCTCACCGCGATCTGCTATCCGCACAGCAACCTGCCCGAGTCGCAGATCATGGCCAAGGTCAAGACGCTCGGTGTCGACGAGCGGATCGCGCTGATCCGTGCCTACGTCGGTGATCGGCAGAACCGTCGCCATCGCCCGGGGCGTGCGTTCGAGCGGATCGACTACCGGTTCGACGTCGTCAGTGACTACGGCGCGTTCCGCGACCTGCAGCGGCACCGCATGCTGACCATCGATTGGCAGCCGCTGACGCCCAACCACGGCTACGTCCGCCCTGATCTGATCGACACGGCAGGGATGACGTCGGTGTTCGACGAGTCGATGGCGCGGTCCGCCGCGCTGTACGACGCGTTGCGCCACGACTTCCCCAGTCAGGCCAGCTACGCGGTGTCGATGGCCTACCGGATCCGTTACTCGATGCAGTTCAACGCCCGCGAGGCGATGCACATGCTCGAGCTCCGCTCGTCCCCGCAGGGTCACCCCGCATACCGCCGCGTGGCGTTGGAGATGCATCAGCTGATCGCCAACAAGGCAGGCCACACGGCCATCGCCCAAGCCATGTCGCACATGACCGAAGAGGCCCCGGAACTGGAGCGACTCGAGTCCGAACGACGCGCCGAACAGCGTCGCCAGCAGCCCTGATCGCCTGATCCGGGGCCAATTCGTGATCGGTTCGGAGCTGTTGTCGGAACGTGACGAGTGTCACGGTCTGCGCCGAACCCGTCGTGGCTACCTGGCACGTATGCTCGCCGCCCGCGGCCGGGAACTTGACGAGGAGACGGTATGGCAGACGACGACGAGATGATCGACCCCGAAGACGAGTCGGTGGACGCTGCCGACGAAGAAGCCGAGGAAGTCGATCCCGAGATCGATCCGGACGAGCTCGACGAAGAGGCCCTGGAGGCCGACGAAGAGTTCGGCGGCATCGACGACGAGTTCGCCGAGACTGCTGATGCCGAAGAAGACGACGCCGAAGAAGAGGACACCGACGGACCCGTCCGGCGGGCCGTCACCGCTGAAGACGACGACGATGACGACATCCTCGCCCCCGACGATGTCGAGGCCGACCTCGACACGATCCTCAAGGATCGCCTCGTCACCGCCGAGGAAGCCGACGACGAGGACGAAGAGCCGGAAGACCGCTCCGAGGCCGCCGATCGGCTGCAGCCCAAGCGCTCCGACGAGCGACTCTGCCCGAACTGCTTCCTGCTCGTGCGCAACGGCGCCGCGTTCTGCCCGATCGGCGACGACGACTGCCCGCTGATCCCGTCCGGGCGATAGGAGATGGCGGAGTCAGGCAGTGACGCACCGCTCCAGCGGCTGATCGACCTGATGATCTACGCCCCGATCGGACTCCTGACGGTGGCCAAGGCCGAGCTGCCCCAGCTGATCGCCACTGGTAAGACCCGTCTCGACAGCCAGCTGACCGTCGCCAAGTTCATCGGCAAGATGGCGGTCAACCAGGGCAAGCTCGAAGTGCAGCGCCGGCTCGATGCCGCCGAGCAGGCTCGCCAGCAATCCGCTGTGACGACGACCCTCGAGACGCTCGACCCGAGCACCGATCACACCTCTGGCCACCCCGCAGTCGATCTCGCCACGGCGTCGCTTCCCGAGGCGGTCATCGAGCTGGTCGCGCATTCGCCGATCCTCGGCGACCCAGCGCTGAACGACGGCGATGGCCCGCTTCCGATCGATGGCTACGACAGCCTGGCCGCTTCCCAGGTCGTCGGTCGGCTCGGTTCCCTCACTGCGGCCGAGCTCGACTCGGTGGAGGCGTACGAGACCACGCACCGCGCCCGGCGCACGATCCTCGGCAAGATCAACCAACTGCGGGCCAGCTAGACCGTGGAGCCCATCGTGCGGCTCGCCACGCTCGACGACATCGAGGCGCTGGCCTGGCTCCAGCACCTCGCCCGCACCGGTCTCGTCGATGTCCGTGGGGGAGCGCTGCGACTGCGCGAGTGCGACCCGATCGATGATTGGCCGGCGACGATCGCGGCGAGCGACACGGTCGTGCTGGTCGGGACTCTGCTCGATGTCGTCCTCAGCTTCCTCGTCCTGGTGCTCAGGCCGACGATCGATCGAGGCGTGATCACCGCTGCGTTCGTCGAGGAGGGTGCCCGCGAGCTCGGCCTCGGCGACACGATGGTGGAGCACGCCGTCGCAGCCGTCCGTGCGGCACGGTTGAGCGGCATCGAGGCCGTCGCCCTGCCCGGCGATCGCGACACCAAGAACCTGTACGAACGAGCCGGCCTCACCGCGCGCAAGCTCACCGTCTACAAGGCACTGCCGCCCGACGCGGAGTGACGGTGCGCTGGACCCGACAGGCATGCGTGGCGCTCGATGCCGACGACGTCCTCGGTGAGCTGCGCGGGCTGTTCATCTTGCCCGAGGGGAGGATCTACCTCGACGGGAACTCGCTGGGACCCCTGCCCGCAGCGGTGCCGGGAGTGCTGCAGCGAGTGGCGACGCAGGAATGGGGCGAGGACCTCATCTCGAGCTGGAACACTCACGAGTGGTTGCAGCTCCCGCAGCGCGTCGGCGACAAGATCGCCCGGCTGGTCGGCGCCGGGCCGGGGGAGCTGATCGTCACCGACTCGACGTCGATCAACCTGGCGAAGGTCGTGAGCGCCGCGCTGTCGCTCGCCCGGGATCGCTCGCCGCACCGCACCGAGATCGTGTCCGAGCGCACCAACTTCCCGAGCGACCTGTACGTCGCCGAGGGCGTGGTGCACATGGCCGGGGCATCGCTGCGGTTGGTCCACCTCGACCCCGCCGGAGGGATCAGCGCTGCCGTCAGCGATGTCGTCAGTGACGACACCGCGGTGGTGTTGCTGACCCAGGTCGACTACCGCACCGGCCGAATGCTCGACCTCGCCGAGGTCACCGCCGCCGTGCATCGCTCCGGAGCGCTGATGGTGTGGGACCTGGCCCACAGTGCCGGTGCAGTACCGGTCGACCTCCACGCGGCGGATGCCGACTTCGCCGTTGGTTGCGGATACAAGTATCTCAACGGTGGGCCGGGCGCGCCGTCGTTCGTGTGGATGCATCCTCGTTGGGCGGCGGCTGCTCGACAGCCGTTGCAGGGCTGGCTCGGCCACGAGCAACCGTTTGCGTTCGACGCCGGCTATCGCCCGGCGCCTGGCATCCTCGGCTTCCAGGCCGGCACGCCACCGATCCTGTCGTTGGCCGCATTGGAGTGCGGCGTCGACACGGTGCTGGCCGCAGAGCCGTTCGGGGGAGTGGCAGCGCTGCGCGCGAAGTCGACGGCACTGACCTCGATGTTCATCGACCTCGTCGATGAACGGTGCCCGATTCTGCGCACCGTGTCACCGCGATCCGCGGCCGAACGCGGGAGCCAGGTCGCCTTGACCGGCGACGTCGACGCATACGCGCTCGTCCAGGCCCTGGTCGACCGGGGCGTGACCGGTGATTTCCGTGCGCCGGAGGTCGCCCGGTTCGGGTTCGCACCGCTGTACATCCGCTTCGTCGACGTGTGGGACGCCGTGGACCGACTCGCAGAGGTGATCGACAGCGAGGCGTGGCGCGAGCCGCGGTTTGCTCAGCGCGCGCCGGTGACGTGAGCTACTTGCCCTGCCAGTTCGGGGCGCGCTTCTCGATGAACGCGGTGAGGCCTTCCTTGGTGTCCTCCGAAGCGAGCACCTCGGTGAACAACTTCCCCGTCAGCGCCTTGAGGGTGTCGTCGTCCTCGTAGGCGGCGGCGAGCACGACCTGACGGCTTGCGTACACGGCGAGCGGCGCGTTGGCAGCGACCTGCGCCGCCAGCTTCATCGCCTCGTTGAAGGCCTCGCCCGGCTCGACCAGGCGGCTGATCAGGCCGAGGTCGTAGGCCCGCTGAGCCGAGAGCGGCTCGCCGGTGAGGATCGTCTCCATCGCCGCCGCCTGGCCGATCGCGCGGGGAAGGCGGAACAGACCACCGGCACCGGCGATGAGGTTGCGCTTGACCTCGGCGAGACCGAACGACGCCTGGGTGCTGGCAACGACGAGATCGCAGCCGAGCACGATCTCGCAGCCTCCGGCGGTCGCCAGACCGTCGACGGCGACAATGACCGGCTTGACCCGCTCGCGGTAGACGAACCCGGCGAACCCGCCGCGCTTGGTGGACAGGTCGGCGGCGCGTCCGGCATTGATCGCCTTGAGGTCGGCGCCGGCGCAGAACACCGGCTTGGCCTGGCCCTCGGAGTTGGCGCGCAGCACGGCGATCCAGACCTCGGGGTCCGCCTCGAGCTGATCGAGTGCGGCTTCCATTGCGAGTGCCACCTCACCGCTGATCGCGTTGCGCGCATCGGGGCGGTTCAGGGTGATGACCGCGACGCG